>NZ_CAWUDO010000002.1:0-253215 GCF_963920935.1 Nostoc sp. CCY 9925
TAACAATGATTATCATTTTTACTATCTGTATATTTTATTTTCTGGAAGTCCCTTACTAGTGGAAACCGTCAACGCTTGCGGTGGTGTCAACGGTCAACCTGTTACCCTTGTTGCTGTAGACGACCAAACAGACCCGAAAGCCGGTGCTGCTGGTATGACTAAACTGGCATCAGTAGATAAAGTTGCAGGTGTCGTTGGCTCTTTTGCTAGCAGTGTTTCCACAGCCGCAGTTTCAATTGCTGCTCAAAATCAAGTGATGCTGATTTCACCCGGTAGTACCAGCCCTGTATTTACAGAAAAGGCGCAAAAAGGCGACTTCAAAGGTTTTTGGGCACGTACAGTTCCGCCTGATAGCTACCAGGGGCCAGCCCTAGCCCAATTTGCCACTAAAAAAGGTTTCAAGCGAGTATCCACCGTCGTCATTAATAACGACTATGGTGTCGGCTTTGAAAAAGCATTTGTTCAAGCTTTTGAAAAATTGGGTGGAACTATAGTTAATAAAAACAATCCTGTCCGCTACGACCCCAAAGCAACTACCTTTGAGACTGAAGCTACTGCTGCTTTTGGTGGGAAACCGGATGCAGTCCTGGGAGTTTTTTACGTAGAAACAGGTAGCTTACTGCTCAAGTCAGCATATCAGCAAGGTCTGAGTAAAGGCGTACAGGTGATGCTCACGGATGGTATGAAATCAGACGAATTTCCTGGTCAAGTCGGCAAAGGTAGTGACGGTAAATATATTGCATCTGGAACCATCGGCACAGTCCCTGGTTCTGATGGTAAAGCATTAGAGGCTTTCAAAAAGCTTTGGCAACAGAAAAAAGGTGGTTCACCAGGGGAATTCGCTCCCCAATCTTGGGATGCTGCTGCTTTATTAGTATTGGCGGCGCAAGCTGCTAAAGAAAATACAGGCGCCGGTATAGCCAAGCACATCCGTGAAGTTGCTGGTGGCCCTGGTACAGAAGTTACTGATGTCTGCGAGGGACTGAAGTTGCTGCAAAAGGGTCAAGACATTAACTATCAAGGAGCCAGCGGCAATGTAGATGTTGACGCTAATGGTGATGTCGTCGGTGTTTACGATGTCTGGACAGTAGGAGACGATGGCAAAATCAAGGTAATTGATAAAGTTAACCCTAAGTAACGTGAATTCGATTGCTTATATAGTATCTAGCCAATTTGCTCAATCAAAAAACCTCTCCCTGGTTTTATTACGCAAAACCGTCCCTCTCCGAGTCGGAAAGGGACAGACTTGAACTTTAGTTCAAGGCAGGGAGAGGTTCGTCGAACTCACATTAAGTAGAAATTGAGGAGTTATGAATTAAAGTCAGAATTGAGAATTCAGAAGCGGAGCCGGAGACGCTCCGCCTCCGGTCAGAATAATTCAAGAATCACGATAATTTACGATCGATGAATACACCAATGGTATCTGGACTCGTTATCAATTCTGACTTATGACTCCTGGGTGCTGAATTATTAACTCCTAACTCTTAACTTTTAGAAGCCACTGAAGTTGTAACCAACACCTAATAATAAGCCGATATCAGTTTGATCAAAAAAGCCCGCATTTACAGATGCTGTTGCTGTAAATTGAGAACTCAGAGGCAGATCAATCCCACCAGATACTAAAAAGGCAAATTGCGAATCATCTCCAGTTTTCCAAGCTGCACCTACTCCTACGTAAGGAGCAATGGCTAACGGTTCGCCAAAAGGATCTGCTGACTTGAAGGAAAAATCATAGGTGACAGGAAGTAAAACTGTGGTATTGTCACCAAAGATAGCGGATGGCCGGACTGATATAGTATTTGTTAAGCCGACTTTGGTGATTACCGCAAAGTTGCCATCGCCTAAAGATGAGTCTCCACCACTCAAACCAATATTGCCAGCAACCCCAACATAGCTGCTACCGCCACGGGTAGCTGTACCTAGATCGATATCTGATTGCGCCACTCTGGGGGCAGATGGTTGA
The DNA here is from genome assembly GCF_963920935.1 of Nostoc sp. CCY 9925. Classification (NCBI taxonomy): domain Bacteria; kingdom Bacillati; phylum Cyanobacteriota; class Cyanophyceae; order Nostocales; family Nostocaceae; genus Nostoc; species Nostoc sp. CCY 9925. Next base: position 1,964 of record NZ_CAWUDO010000002.1, read on the forward strand.
GAATTTGGTTCCACAGGCTCAGAAATCAGTTTTGCAGATGAAGTTGCCACTGTGCCTGGAATGGGTGTGAGCGTTTCCCCTGTCGCGCCATTAGAGAACTGCTGTATCTTAGTTACATTTGCGACTGTAGATGATTCAGTTGTTTCTGTAGCCTCTAATTCAGTACTTAATTCATTGCCAGACACTACAGTTGCTGGAGGCTCGGTTAATGACTGAGTGCTTACCGCATCAACTGTCTGGGCAACAGCAGATAAGCCGCTACTCAGGACTGTAAGAGCAGCTATACTTGGTAACCAAAAAACACCTTTACGAAGAAAACTAGTATTCACGTTCACTCCTAAAACAATTATTGTCACGAAAAATTAAGTGTTTTGTTGATTTTATTCAACAAATTCGGACAATACTCAAAATTTAACATCAAAAAATCGGTTTTTACATCCTGGTTTTGATGGATTTATTTACTTAACAATAGGTAGCAAAAAAATAATTACTATATCCTAAATATCCGGAATTCAACAGATGACAAAATTATCCTGACTTTACCTACTATTATATTTTTTGTACCTAAGAGCAAAGCGTCTATTTATAGAGGAAGGAATCAGTAATTTATGTGAAAGCTTAGTCTAAGCCAACGTCGAGGATTCTCAGTTTTTCATTTGATGAGCAAGTTTGCATCTATGCTGTAACTCCAAACTTGGTTCTTATAACTCTAACAGCCCTTGTAATGCAGTTTCTTCTAGTGTTGAGATTCACCAGAAAAACTGTAAACACTCAACAATTACTTATCAACGATCGCTTATCAGTTATCACATAGACTTCCAGTCTGCCACAACTATGGCTTAACTCATTTGAGTTAAGCTTTAAATCTGTAACTTAAACTTGAGATTACTGTTCGCTGATTCAATCTCAAAATTCCCCTTATGTAATAAAACAAGAAATATGAACTTATATTACGAACCTTGCAAAAATATTTAGAATTTGTCTACAAGCCAAACATGGTTCTAAGGTAGAACCTATAGGAGAGACTTGAGGCAAATGTGATGAGCGGAAATAATATTCAAAACTATCGCTATGTCTGTACCCTGACTTTTGGTGATATCTACGGTCAAATAATTGTTTGGTTAATTACAATTACCCTGAGTTTGGCATCAGCCTTGGCACTAATGGGTGCTAAGAAACCAGTATACGCTTTAGCAACAGTAGGTCTCGTCGTTCTGCTATCGCTGCCTTTCTTGCTGTTTGCGTTTGTAACTACATTGTTAAATCATATTGAAGTAGTTCCTGTAGAACCTGGAACCAAAACTGAACCTATCCCAGGTAATGTATCTCAGCAAAAACCTGTACAACTAACTAGCTAATAAGTTAAGAGTTAAGAATTAAGAGTTAGGAGTAACTACATCTGCCTGTTAACTCTTAATTTTTAACTTTTCACTTCTAACTTAAAAATTTGTAATAACATCCCTGTCTGTGGGCAGGGAATTTTTTTGTAAAGATGTATGGTGAACATAGGAAGTATGGTGTAGTTCAAAAACGCTTGAATCAGATTTCTACAATAGAACAGCAGTGGTTTGCAGTCGGGGTCTAAATAATGATGCTGGAACACGATGTGATTATTGTTGGCGGTGGATTGGCAGGATGTCGCGCTGCTGTGGAAATTGCCCGCACCGATCCTAATTTAAATATCGCTGTGGTTGCCAAAACCCACCCAATTCGTTCCCACTCTGTGGCAGCCCAAGGTGGTATGGCTGCGTCACTGAAAAATGTCGATTCGGAAGATAGTTGGACAGCACACGCTTTTGATACTGTCAAGGGTTCTGATTATTTAGCAGATCAAGATGCTGTGGCAATTCTGGCCCAGGAAGCGCCAGATGTGGTGATTGACCTGGAACACATGGGCGTTTTGTTCTCGCGCTTACCCGATGGTCGTATTGCCCAACGGGCTTTTGGCGGACATTCCCACAACCGCACTTGCTACGCCGCAGACAAAACTGGTCATGCAATTTTGCATGAATTGGTTAACAATCTACGGCGTTATGGGGTGCAAGTTTATGAAGAATGGTACGTGATGCGTCTCATTTTGGAAGAGGGGCAGGCCAAGGGTGTGGTGATGTTCCATTTGTTGGATGGGCATGTTGAGGTTGTACGCGCCAAAGCAGTGATGTTTGCTACGGGCGGCTATGGTCGCGTTTATAACACCACCTCCAATGATTACGCTTCTTCGGGTGATGGTTTGGCTATGACTGCGATCGCCGGTTTGCCCCTAGAAGATATGGAATTTGTGCAATTTCATCCCACAGGTTTATATCCAGTAGGGGTGCTGATTTCCGAAGCGGTACGCGGTGAAGGCGCGTATCTAATTAATAGCGAAGGCGATCGCTTTATGGCCAACTACGCACCTAGCCGCATGGAACTAGCTCCTCGTGATATTACCTCACGGGCGATCGCTTATGAAATTCGGGCTGGTCGTGGTATCCATACTGATGGTAGCGCTGGTGGCCCCTTTGTCTATCTGGATCTGCGACACATGGGTAAAGAAAAAATTATGAGTCGCGTTCCCTTCTGCTGGGAAGAAGCCCATCGACTAGTGGGTGTTGACGCTGTAACTCAACCGATGCCAGTCCGCCCGACAATTCACTATTGTATGGGTGGTATCCCCGTGAACATTGATGGTCAAGTCCGCAGTAGTGGTGATGGTTTAGTTGAAGGGTTCTTTGCTGCTGGGGAAACAGCTTGTGTTTCTGTGCATGGAGCGAATCGCTTAGGTAGTAATTCGCTGTTAGAATGTGTAGTTTATGGCAAACGTACTGGGGCAGCGATCGCCCAATTTGTGCAAAAACGTAAATTGCCCTCTGTAGATGAGCAACGCTACCTCAAAGAAGCCCAGCAACAAATCCAAGCTTTGCTAGAACAACCAGGAGAGTATCGGATTAATCAAGTCCGTCAAGCCTTCCAAGATTGTATGACTGAATATTGCGGTGTTTTCCGCACTGAAGCATTAATGAGTGAAGGATTACAGAAATTAGCAGAAATCCAACAAAGATATCCACAAATTTATTTAGATGACAAAGGAAGTTGCTGGAACACAGAACTTGTGGAAGCCTTAGAACTGCGAAGCTTGATGGTAGTGGGACAGACTATTTTGGCATCAGCCCTAAATCGCCAAGAAAGTCGCGGCGCACACTTCCGTGAAGATTATTCCCAGCGGGATGATACTAACTTTCTCAAACACACAATGGCTTATTATTCACCAGCAGGAATTGATATACAGTATCGACCTGTGGCGATTACTATGTTTGAGCCAAAAGAGCGGAAGTATTAGTAAAAAGTAAATTTATTATGGAAAATCGAGGGGGCTACAAAACTTTGTCCACCTCGATTAAAAATATGAAATATAAATGATTAAGTTATTAATCAGAAGCTAACTGCTTCTGAATCACAGCTATTATCTTTTCTTTCCAAGCTGGATCTTTTAATTTTATTGCAGCATCATAAGGACGAGTTTTTCGTCTATCCATGTAAGCATAAAAGGCTTCCTTATCATCTTTGTGGCTGAGAAGGTAACTTTTTAGCTCTTGGTCATTCATTGCTGCATAGTTTACCTTATTCATGGTTCTATACTACCATCTGGTGTAACTTCTAGCTCTATTTCTTCACTTTGCCCAGCTAATATAAATATATTGAGTGTTCGTTCATCTAATCGCACGATGTGAAGCGATCGCCAAGTATAACACCTAGAATCATCAGAGGTGGTAACTCAGTGATGTAAAATCCTGGAGATAGTAAAAGGTGATTAATAGAGTCTCAATAGAATGGCACAGGATAGGAAGTCAACGGTTGTAATTACAGGTGCCTCTTCGGGGGTCGGTTTGTACGCTGCAAAAGCTCTTGCCCAAAGAGGGTGGTATGTGGTGTTGGCATGTCGGGATTTAGCAAAGGCACAACAAGCTGCCCAAGCTGTGGGAATTCCTTACAACAGTTATACGAGCATACATATTGATCTTGGCTCCTTGGAAAGCGTTCGGCAGTTTGTGAAAAACTTCCGCGCAAGTGGCAACACCTTGGATGCTTTGGTTTGCAACGCGGCAATTTATATGCCCTTAATAAAAGAACCATTACGAAGCCCAGAAGGTTACGAGTTAACCGTCACTACAAATCATCTTGGGCATTTCCTTTTGTGTAATCTTTTGCTGGAGGATTTGCAGAAATCATCTTCACAGCCAAGGCTGGTGATTTTGGGAACTGTCACCCACAATCCAGACGAACTGGGTGGAAAGATTCCGCCGCGTCCAGACTTGGGTGATTTCGAGGGCTTTGCAGCAGGATTTAAAGACCCTATTTCGATGATTGATGGCAAGAAATTTGAACCCGTTAAAGCCTACAAAGACAGCAAGGTTTGTAACGTGTTGACTATGAGAGAACTGCATCGGCGGTATCACAATTCAACCAATATTGTTTTCAGTTCTCTCTATCCAGGATGTGTTGCAGAAACGCCTCTATTCCGAAACCACTATCCCCTGTTTCAGAAACTTTTCCCATTATTCCAAAAGTACATCACTGGGGGATATGTGTCTCAGGAGTTAGCAGGAGAACGGGTTGCTGCGGTTGTTGCCGATCCGGAATATAGTCAATCCGGTGTTTATTGGAGTTGGGGAAATCGCCAGAAAAAAGATGGCAAGTCCTTTGTGCAAAAGGTTTCTCCTCAAGCCCGCGATGATGAAAAAGGCGAGCGGATGTGGGAACTAAGCGCAAACTTGGTTGGACTTGGATCGCCAAATAAGGTTTTACGTTAACCTTGTGCATAATTAATCGATTCATCAATCCACTTTTTTGAATGAATTGCCATCATGCACAGGTCAACAATGGTTGAGGTGATTATTAATTCATCTCAACTATTGTTTATATTTTTATTTATTTTTCTGTTCTGATGTAAGCTTTAATTCTGAGAGAATCTTCAGTCAAAGCAGAGAAAATTTCATAAAAAATGATGACCGGGAAATCATCAATAGCATGACCGAATACATGCAGCAATTTTTAGAATAACCCGATCTATTTCCGGCAATATGCCTATTTTTCCCTTCGGAAAAAGAGTTTGAGAACAACTAATTATATTTACAGATAAAGAAGAAATATATTGTTTATTTCAAAGTAGATTAAACTAAATCTGTTTTATATAAAGAGAGTATAAAGTTCAACATATTTGCTGAGGCTATTTAATTTCAAAAAAAGCGAAACTATGGAATTGCGCGATCGCATTTTTAGATAGTAAGCAAAATAGGGATCGCACTTCGAGCATCAACCAACGTCTGATTTTGCTTGTGATTCTTGTCTAAAGGTTTAAGGAAAAACGGTTATGACACCAGAAGAAGCATCGATTAACCTCATCAAAGATATAAATACCGGTGGAGTTTCCTCTAACCCGCAAAATCTGATCGATGTCAACGGTACGGTATACTTCGTTGCGATCGACAACAGTGGTGGCTATGAACTGTGGAAGAGTGATGGTACTGAGGCTGGTACTGTCAGTGTTAAGGACATCTTCTCTGGCACAAGTAGTTCTTACCCGCAAAATCTGACCAATGTCAACGGCACACTGTACTTCAGTGCCACCGACAGTAGTGGCGGCAATGAACTGTGGAAGAGTGATGGCACTGAGGCTGGTACTATCCGCGTCAAGGATATCTTTTCTGGGACAGGTAGCTCTAACCCCCAAAATCTGACAAATGTCAACGACACCCTGTACTTCGTTACCACCGATAGCATTGGGGGTCGCGAACTGTGGAAGAGTGATGGCACTGAGGCTGGTACTATCCGCGTCAAAGATATCGTCTCTGGTATAGGTAGCTCTAACCCGCAAAATCTAACAAATGTCAACGGCATCCTGTACTTCAGTGCCAGCGACAGCACTGGGGGCAATGAACTGTGGAAGAGTGATGGCACTGAAGTTGGTACTGTCCGCGTCAAAGATATCTTTTCTGGCACGGGTAGCTCTAACCCGAATTCTCTGACTAATGTCAATGGCACGCTATATTTCGTTGCCTATGACAGCAGTGGGGGCAATGAACTGTGGAAAAGTGATGGCACCGAGGCTGGTACTATCCGCGTCAAAGATATCTTTTCTGGCACGGGTAGCTCTAATGTGCAAAATCTGACCAATGTCAACGGCACGCTCTACTTCAGTGCCACTGACAGCAGTGGGGCTAATGAACTGTGGAAGAGTGATGGCACTGAAGTTGGTACTGTCCGCGTCAAGAATATCTTCTCTGGCATAGGTAGCTCTTATCCGCAAAATCTGACCAATGTCAACGGCACGCTGTACTTCAGTGCCACCGATAGCAGTGGGGGCCGGGAACTGTGGAAGAGTGATGGCACTGAAGCTGGTACTGTCCGCGTCAAGGATATCTTTTCTGGCACAGGTAGCTCTAACCCGCAAAATCTCACAAATGTCAACGGCACGCTGTACTTCAGTGCCACCGACAGCACTGGGGGCAATGAACTGTGGAAGAGTGATGGCACTGAGGCTGGTACTGTCCGCGTTAAGGATATCTTCTCTGGCACAGGTAGCTCTAACCCGAACTCTCTGACCAATGTCAACGGCACACTGTACTTTAGAGCCACTGACAGCAGTGGTGGCTATGAACTGTGGAACAGTGATGGTACTGAGGCTGGTACTATCCGCGTCAAGGATATTAATACTACTACCCTATCGTCTGAACCGTATTTTCTGACCAATGTCAATGGCACGCTCTACTTTAGAGCCACCGACAGTAATGGAGGCAATGAACTGTGGAAGAGTGATGGCACTGAGGCTGGTACTGTCCGCGTTAAGGATATCTTCTCTGGCACGGGTAACTCTAACCCACAAAATTTGACCAATGTCAACGGCACGCTATACTTCGTTGCCACCGACAGCAGTGGGGGTCGCGAACTGTGGAAGAGTGATGGCACTGAGGCTGGTACTGTCCGCGTCATGGATATCTTCTCTGGCACGGGTAGTTCCGATCCGAACTTTCTGACCAATATCAACGGCACGTTATACTTCGTTGCCACCGACAGCAGTGGGGGTCGTGAACTGTGGAAGAGTGATGGCACTGAGGCTGGTACTGTCCGCGTCATGGATATCTTCTCTGGCACGGGTAGTTCTAACCCACAAAATCTGACCAATATCAACGGCACGCTGTACTTCAGTGCCACTGACAGCAGTGGGGGTCCTGAACTGTGGAAGAGTGATGGCACTGAGGCTGGTACTGTCCGCGTCAAAGATATCGTCTCTGGCACGGGTAGCTCTTATCCGCAAAATCTCACCAATGTCAACGACACGCTGTACTTCGTTGCCTATGACAACATTGGGGGTAATGAACTGTGGAAGAGTGATGGCACCGAGGCTGGTACTGTGCGCGTCAAGGATATCTTTTCTGGCACGGATAGCTCTTATCCGCAAAATCTCACCAATGTCAACGGCACCCTCTACTTCAGTGCAACTGACAGCAGTGGAGACAATGAACTGTGGAAGAGTGATGGCACCGAGGCTGGTACTGTGCGCGTTAAAGATATCTTTTCTGGTATGGGTAGCTCTAACCCGCAAAATCTCACAAATGTCAATGGCACCCTGTACTTCGTTGCCTATGACAATATTGGGGGCAATGAACTGTGGAAGAGTGATGGCACTGAGGCTGGTACTGTCCGCGTCAAGGATATCTTCGCTGGGATAGGTAGCTCTAATGTGCAAAATCTGACTAATGTCAACGGTACGCTGTACTTCAGTGCCACCGACAGCAGTGGGGGCAATGAACTGTGGAAGAGTGATGGCACTGAAGCTGGTACTGTCCGCGTCAATGATATCTTCTCTGGTATAGGTAGCTCTAACCCTAACAACCTAACTTACATCAATGACAAACTCTACTTTTTTGCTGACAACGGGAACACTGGACAAGAACTTTTTCAGCTTAACCTCAACAGTACCCCAACTGACTTGAGCCTGAGTGCTACCAGTGTTAACGAGAATGTTCTTGCCAACACAGTAATTGGCAACTTTAGCACTACTGACCCTGATACAGACAACACCTACACCTATACTCTGGTTTCAGATATAGGCAGCACTGATAACAGCGCCTTCACAATTGTCGGAAACGAGTTATACATTAACGTCTCGCCCGATTACGAAACCAAGAATAGCTACAACATCCGTTTACGCACCACAGATCAGGGTGACTTATTCTACGAGCAAGCGATCGCGATCGCAGTCAACAATATTAATGATGCCCCAACACTGGAAAATAGTATTGCCGACCAAACAGCAACAGAAGACACAATCTTCAACTTCACCTTACCAGCAAACACCTTTGTGGATGTTGATGCAGGAGATAACCTCACCTATAGCGCCACCCTGGAAAATGGTGACCCAATCCCCTGTTGGTTGAGCTTTAACGGCATCACTTTCAGTGGTACTCCGACAAATAACAACGTTGGCAGCCTCAACATCAAAGTTATCGCTAGTGATGGAACGACGACTGTTAGCGATATTTTTGCATTGACAGTGGTTGATACTAACGATGCTCTCGTCCCTGTTAACGACAGCATCACTACAACCGAATTAGATGGTGGTACAGGAAGTGACAGTCTCATTGCTGGTTTGGTCAATAGTACCTTGTTTAGTGCTGTAGGTCACGATGTACTCATCGGTGTAACTGGTCAACATAGGTTTAACCTGGCTGAGACTCTCAGTGCAGTCGATGAAATTATGACTGGTTTTACTGTTGTAAATGATACGATCTTCATTTCCAAAGCAGAATTTGGACTGAGCCAATCTCAGGATACGATACTCAAAGAAAGCTTGTTCAGACTTGGAACTAGTGCGACAACCCTTAGCGATCGCTTTATCTACAATCAAACTACGGGTAACCTATTCTTTGATCGAGATGGAGTTGGTGGTACAGCACAAGTTCAAATCGCCCAGTTCTCAAATCAGGCAATGCTGACTAGTGCAAATATTATTGCGATCGCCTAACTTTTCCCAGATTACAATCACAGTAATATTTGCCAAAGACGATCTAACCATTCCCGATGGAAACTGCCATGTCTTCCCTAAAAGCGCATTCCCAAACCTTATATGAGAACGACTACTTGCAATGGATAGAAACAACTGTAAAAAAATTGCAAAGTCAAGACTATACGAATGTGGACTGGGAGAACCTCATTGAGGAAATTGCCGACATGGGAAGAAGTGAACGCCGGAGTCTCAAGAGTAATCTGATTGTAATTCTAGTGCATTTGCTCAAATGGCAATTCCAACCGGAAAAGAGAAGTGGTAGCTGGGAAGGAAGCATCGTTGAACATCGTAGACGTGTTAAAGAAGCTCTAAATGATTCCCCCAGTCTTAAACCCTATCTTGAGAGCATTTTTGCAGAGTGTTACGCACAAGCGGTTAAGCAAGCAAGAGCTGAAACTGGTTTGTCTGTGGAATCCTTTCCAGTGAACTGTTCCTATCAACTATCAGAAGTCACAAATGATGAGTTTTTACCTCAATAATCACTGGATATTGACTTGTACTTGGAATAGATGTATGATTAATTCCCAATAGAAGGGGAGTAGCTGCTGGCAAAAAATTTATTAGCCAGTACATCTGAATCAACATACTGGCAATGAGCCTGGTTCAGGTGGCAAGTAATCAAATATTTGAAAGCGAGACCTTCACTAAGTTCACACGCAAAAGTGTAAGCTTGGTGAGGTTTTTTGGCTCTCATCAAGCTTCACATCGGTCAACGATTCTTCAGGAGCTTGAGAGAGTGTTAACAGCTTTTACCGCAGGTTTGTTATTAATTACAGTTTCAGAACTAGGCGATAAAACATTTTTTATTGCTGTGATTTTGGCAATGCATCACTCGCGGCGGCTGGTATTTACAGGTGTGGTAGCTGCTTTAGCTGCGATGACAATTATTTCGGTGCTATTTGGACAAGCAGCATCTTTATTGCCAAAAGTTTATATTCATTATGCTGAAATAACTTTGTTTATCGCCTTTGGTATCAAATTGTTGTACGACGCGAGTAAGATGCCTGCCTCTGCTTGTGACACTGAAATTGTAGAAGAGGCGGAAGCTGCGGTGAAACAGGCAGATTTGCAGCTACCAAAGCGAAAAAGTTCCTTATCAATTTTAATAGAAGCCTTTGCATTAACATTTATGGCAGAGTGGGGCGATCGCACTCAAATTGCCACCATTGCTTTAGCAGCCGGGAATAACCCAATTGGAGTAACCACAGGTGCAATTCTGGGACATGCTATTTGTGCAGCGATCGCTGTTATCGGCGGCAAAATGATTGCTGGTCGCATTTCTGAGCGTCAACTCACCCTGATTGGTGGAGGCCTATTTTTCATCTTTGGTATCGTTGCTGCCATTGAAGGGGTGTGAGGGACTGGGGACTGGGAGTGGTCAGTGCTGAGTTAGGACTTATGAATTATTCACTTTGTCCCCTCCGTCTCCCTGCCTGTTCCTATGCCCATCACTTAGGTTTGCTTTCCGGCGCAGGTGCGCTAGATGCAGCTGGAGTGGGAGGAGCATTTGCAGCTTTGTTAATTTCATCTTTATATTGAGCGGGTGCTAAAGCTGCGGCACTATCAAATAGAGGTTTTGCTTGTGCGTTTTTGCCTTGTTGTTTCAGGAGCATCGCTTTTGCCACAACGGGGCGAAAATCCTTAGGATCTTTCTTAATTGCCTGGTCATATGCAGAGGCAGCTTGGGCGTAGCGTTTCTGGGAAGCGTGAACAGAACCTAATAGCACTTGCACGGCTACTGTGTCAACGCTTCCAGGTTGATTTGTATTTGCTTGGGCAGCGTTAGTCAGAGTTTCTTGCAATAAACCAATGGCTGCTTCGGGGCGTTGCTGATTGACCAACAGAGCCACCATTCCTTGCAAAGCCTTCAAATCACCAGGTTTTGTCTCTAAAATTGAACGATAAGCTTGAGCAGCTCCTTCGCGATCGCCTATTTGCTGCTTAGCTTGAGCTAGCAGCACTGCGTATTCTGACTGGTCGGGATTGAGTTTAGCTAGCTTTTCTAGAGGTTCAATAACGACTTGAATATCAGATGGTTTAACCTCAGCTTTTTCTTTTTGGCTGAGTAATTGTAGCCGCGCCTCTAATAAGCCTTTAAGCGCAGTCTGATTTTCTGGTTCCTTTTGCAAAACCAGCTCATATCCCCGTACTTGGTCTTCCAGTTTTGATTTTTGCTCAGAGGAAGTCAAACTGCCTTTGGTACTAGCAGTATTCTCACTGGACAATGGCGTATTATTCAACGTTCCAAATAGAGGAATCACCGAAACACCTACAAAAGCAAGAACTGCCAGCACCAAGATAACTTGAACTATCCAGCGATTATTGCGTGTTTGAGACACAGTTTTGTCTTTCTCCTGAATTCTAATGACATTTACCTGAAGGACGGTTGTAATTGTAAAGTTAAAAATTTCCAAAACTTTGCGGAATACCGCTCATTGTCTGTGAATTTTATAACAATTAACTATCTACACTGCTAAAGTAAGTGATGACTTTAGGAGGAGCCGTCAGAATTGTAGCTATGATATGCTTCCGAAACTAGTGTCTAGAGCGCTAGATTAGACTTTTAGTGTTTACACACTAAATTTAGCGCCTTTAGGATTGTGTAGAGTACTCTAGTGTGACTTTGTGAGAAGTAAATATACTTTTATCAGCCGCACAAACGTTCTTACCAGCTGCCTTTGTAAAATCCCATAATGGGATGTGTCTGTGCCGCAAGGAGTTTTTATGAATTCCGACCTGATGCCGTTGCCCGAATCTTCCAATTCTTCTGCCTCTAACCAGGGACAAAATACCATAGAGGCACCCGCTAATGTTATTAATACAGCAGCCCAGTCCTCTAAAGTTGAAATTTCCCCTGTTAACCCCAGCGAGACCGACTCAAATGGGAACTTAGTTAATCGACAGCAACCGATTCCGCCTCCCAGTGAGCCGATGCAATATCGAGCGATCGGCTTAGTCCGAGGTCGTTATCATGCTAGCAGCGAACAATTTACCCAAGGTACGCTGCTGACCACAGATGATGTAGAACTCAACGCCGTCCTTTTAGGGCGGATTATGAGCCTAGTCAAGAATCACCTAGACTTAGATAAAGAACATTTGTGGGTAGTATATCCACGTACAAGACAAGAAAATGATACTTTGCACATCCAAATCGTGGGAGTTTGGGAGCCAGAAAACCTGGCTAAAAACTTGATAGAGGACGAGCCAGACTCGGAGTCACAAGAGGTAGAAACGCCCGATGATGGCTTATCCGAAAACTCTGAACTCAATACAATTTCCCAGATACCCTCATCAGAAATTACCGATGGTGGCTTTTCTGTTCGTGGTGAGGTGGTATACCAGTCTTTTGATGCTAAGAGCTTGGTAGTCAAAATTAGGCAAGCTCCACGCAAACCAACTGACAAACCCAAATATTTTAAGTTGAAATTGAGGGGTGTGCTAACCACCAAAGCAGTAGGAAAATTCTGGGACTTCCAAGCCAAGCGGGAAGCTGATGTTTTAGTGGTAGAAAAAGCTGAGGCGATCGCTGATTTGCCCAAAAAACGCAGACCAGGAGTTAAACCAGGTGGTCCTCGTGGTGGTAGAAAACCATTCCCTCCCAGACGCGGTAGCGAAACTCCCCGTCCCGTCAAGAAAGCAAGTGCAGGCGGCGACAGTCCTGTAATTTCAAAACCTATACCCAAAACACCCACTCCTAAGCCCATCAAGCGACCGAAACCACCGCAAGAGTAGGCAGGGGGAGCAGGGGAAGCAGGGGAAGCAGGCGGAGCAGGGGAAGAATAATAACTGTTAACTGTTAACTCCGCACTCCTAACTCTGCACTCCCCAGTCTCCAAGATCAAAAATCAGTCCAACGATCTTGGGGTAGGAAAGAACGCTCCATCGGAATTGGACAAACTGGTTCTGTAAGGGTAAACTTACCTGCTTCAATCCATTGTTTTAACTCTAAGGCAACTTGCCTGGAAAAAAACAAACTCGCTAAGGGGGCAGAGCGTACTGCTTTGCCCTCGATGGTAATCCGCCCAGATTTGAGTTGGGTGTAACTCACTAAACCAAAGGTGGGGCGCACACGTCGGGGAATAGAAAAGTCTACTATTGGGGCTACTAAGTCTTGATCCTGCACGGCGCAGTGTTCAACTACTTGTTCATTTAAGACGGGAAGTGGTATTCCAACGCCTAACATCAATGAAGGTCCATAACTTTTGAAGTAGCAACCCCGTACCCAATGAGCATCCATTTGCTTGGCATCGCCAATTAAAGCTAGAGTAGCGGCAGGGCCAATGGGTGTGCGATTAGCTAAACGCTTTTGTAAGGGAAAGTGCTGAGTCCCTTCCCAGGCGACATAGCCAACACCACCACCTAAAAAAATTCTTGTACCTATACCAACAAGTTGTAAATCGGGGTCGTTGAGTAAGGGGGAAATAGCGCCGGGATTAGAGTAAACGGCATTTCCCAAACGCGGTTGTAAAGGCCCCAAGTAAGTGAAAAGTGGGCGATCGCCGCCATTCACACCAACGATAAAATTTTGATAGAGATTACGCGGATTAAATAAATAAAACTGATTTATTGTTTCACTGGTAATTGTAGTTTCAAATGTCGCTCTGGGGTAACAATCTGTTACTTGTCCTTGCGCTTTTACGTGTATCGGTTTACCAGCAATTAAATCTTCGATCACATGACCACCGCCGCGTTCTCTGGCTTCTTCGCCATCCATCGCTTCTACTGCACAGCTAGCACCCAAGTATAAATCCACTGCGCCAAAACCAGAGTAAGCTGGAACACCATCTAACCAACAACGGCGAATTTTTATCGGTGGGTCAGTGTGTCCAAGATTGATAATTGCACCACTTGATTCCATTGGCTCAAAAGTGCCGGTGGTAATGACATCAACTTCTTTTGCAACTTTAGTAACACCGATTTCTATAACTCGTGCTTTTAATTCTTCGGTTGTCAACACTACCGCACGTTGGCGGCTAATTTTGTCGTTAATTTCTGCAATTGTTCGCATCTTATTGCTGCTAGCGCCTTTTATTGTCTTCCTTTATAAATGACAGACTCTGGTATGATTTCCTCTGGAAATAGTTGTAAAATTCAAGTTTTTTTAAGGTGCAAGCAAGCCTTAACCCATACAACAAGCCGATAGTCTCTCCCTGGAATCATAAATGCCATTCGGGGCGATCGCATGGATGAGGTCTACAATACCGTAACTATCATTACGATAGATAATATCTAAAAGTAAAATTTTTAACTCAAATACACGTAGAGAACTAAGTATCATTTCTTAGCGCTCTTCTCAATACGTGTAAAATTACTACACTAAAAGTCTTGCTTTATCAATCAAATATATGTATGGTTATGATTGACCACAGTTTACTACATTATACCCGTTAATAAACTGAGTAAAAGACAATGACTACTTCTGAATTAACTAATCTTGAGAATAAAAACCAAACTCAAGTTTCTGATACATTTGAAAGTTTATCCTCTGCCCCAGAAGAAAAAAAATTATTTACCTTAAAGGTAATTGAGTATTTATTACTTGCAATTTTTGTATCTTCTGTTCTATTTATTAGTTTTTACTCAACTGATAAAACAGTTGTAATTTATGGAACGATATCTCTAACTATTTTGTTTTTTTTGTTATTAATCAATAGACAAGTCTTTCAGGATTCTAAAAAGTTAGCTGACAAATCGGAACTAGGCAGAAAAGCTGAACTCTATACTTACCTATTGGGTAATAATAATTCTTGGAATCAAAATACTCTGACTTTAGCCAGAAAAAAGGCTTTACAATACTGCCAAGACTTGATTGATGATTATAAAAGAATTAAGAACGTAGCAAGGAACCTTTACTACATCTTACAAATAGCAACAGTAATTTTATCAGGGGTCACACCAATTTTAGTTCTGGTAGATAAATTAGAATCAGGGCAACCTTGGCTGAAGTGGCTCCCCGTTCTTTGCCCAGCTCTTGCTTCTATACTCGCCAGTATAGTTACCTCTTTTCCTTTTCAAAAGAATTCCATTGCTGCTAACACAGCCGTTGAATTGTTAGAGGCTGAACAAGAAAAATTTATATTGGGAGTGACTCCGCCCTATCGTTGCTATGATGTGTCTGACGAAATTCAACAGCAACAAAAAGCAAGTCAAGCATTAGAATACTTTATTGTTCAAGTGAATAACATTCATCTCAACCAAGTGCAACAAACGAACGAGACGCAATCAGAGAAGACCGAATCGGCTCCATCAAACGAGTCAAATAAAGAAGCAACTAATCAGACGGCAACCAGATGATATTAAAATCCCCCAGGCAATATCCATGCCTGGGGGTTGGTACCAAAAGCTTACAACTTTTAGTTTTTTTCACAATTTCTGCCGAGTTAATTTCCGGTTCCTGCAAATTTAATCTTTAAATCGTGGTGTTTTACCCCTAAACTACCAGGTCAAATATTTGGAGACCCGGACGAGATTTGAACTCGTGTCCCGCTGACATCAATTCACAGGGTTTGATGCAGAACGTGAATTTTTAAAATGAGCCTGGAGCAATAGCTTAAGACTAAATATGAGATTGATTGTGTCGAGGAGTGCCTTTACCTTTTGGCTATCCCTCGGTTTGATTTATAAAGTCGAGGGAGTAGGACTCGAACCTACAGATTTTCCTATAGACACTGAAACTAAACTTGCGCTCCAAGACTATTTTACCACTCTTCATCTAAATGTTGAGGGCGCAAATAAGTAGCCAAAGATTGAGCGGGCAACTTGATTTTGTTGAGTAACTTCTAAACTGTTGGCTTGTTCTCTAGCAAAAATTACCTCTTGCATCAGCTTATCTACTCGCCTTAATAATTCATTCTGTCTAGCTTGGGAAATTGCCCCAGAAAATTTGACTGTTCGCCAAGTCCCTTCTGGCACATCTTCAGAAGATTCTTTCACTTGGGCGGGATGCTCTTTTGTGGCTTCATAAAGTACCACCGGTTTGACGATTTTTTTGGTCTTGGTGGTATATTTCGCTTCTGTACCAAAGCATTCTTGTTGTTGATCGTAAACCCAAGATTCGCTAGTATCCAAGATTGGGAGTGTTGAGATAAACGTTTTGATATCAGCTAATTGCTTTTCTAAAAATAGCAGATAAGAAACTGGCACTTCTCGTAAAATTGTAGTCCCATCAACTACTATATCTGCTTTGGCTTGGGCATTAGCCCAATCTTGGGTAGCGCATAAGTTAAATAATTCTGTACAAGCTTGCTCAAATTGAGTCAGCAAATCTTCTGCCTTCATTTGCAGTGTCTGATTTTCTGGAGGATATACGAAGCCATCTTCTGCTACTGGTTGAAATGTCCGCGAAATCCCCTGAAACATTGTGCTTTTTTGAATCAGATGATAAACACTTGTTTTTGCTTTCGTGCTGTTAGCTTTAACGGTTTGTAATACTGCTATTACTTGATTAAGTTTCAATTTTCACCCTCCAATAAATGAATTAATTATTTCCGCCCATTGTCGGTTTTATTTTTAATAGCGTCCACCCAGAAATTGAGTTTTCCTTCAAATTTGCTGTGTCTATTGTGTCTGGAAGAAAAATATTCATATTTTTTGTCACATTTATGATTATATTGTACTACAAAAACTGGACTGGTAGGATTTACGACTTACGCACTCACATCCCCGAATCCCCTTGAAAAGGCTACGGTGTACACATATCTCTCTTCTCTAGAAAACCAAAATCGTCGTAGATCCTCCTAAATCCTCCTTAAAAAGGAGGACTTTGAGAAATTTTTGCCCTCATTAAAAAGTGGAGTTGGGGGGATGAAAAGCGTGTGGCACATCTGTTCAGAAAACCAAATTAGTATTTCAAAAATCTTTACAAAAGGTTAATCATTTGTAGAGGTATACAACTTTACAAGCCTCCGTTGGGAAAAAGTTTGAGCCTTGTTTACTTTGATTTACACAGCTTGGTTTTATTGTGCCGACTTACTTAATCGTTTGTGGGCAAAGTATTATCAACTGGTTGATCTCGATCGCTAGCTGGGGTTTCTGTTGTCCAAGGATCGTCTACTTGAGGAAATTTAGAACTGATGACAAACTCAGTTTCTTGCAGATGGTGATTTCCCCATTGATCTAAAACATCTTTAATCAAAACTTCTTGTACCCAAATTTTAGCGACAACAGTTAAGGGTAGTGCGAGGAATAATCCTAAAAAGCCAAAAAAAGTAACGAAAAATAATTGAGAAATTAAGGTTACAGCTGGTAGCAACGAGACTTGATGTGCCATCACAACGGGTGTGATGAAATTACTCTCAACCTGTTGAATGATGGAGTAGAGAATCAAAACAGCGATCGCTTTCCAAGGTTCATCTAACAAAGCGATCGCCATTGCTGGTACTACACTCAACGTCGGGCCGAGGTTGGGAATTAAGTTCAAAAATCCTGCCAAAACCGCTAAAGCCAGTGCTGCTTTGATACCCAAAACAGATAAGCCAATTACACTCATTAATCCCACTACACCCATAGCAATAACAGCACCTGTTACCCACCCCCCCAAAGAAATTTCGCACTTATTTAAAATCCCTTCCACTCGTCGCCGATAAAATGAGGGAAAAAGCCGGACAAAAACTTTGCGGTAGGCTACGGGGTCAGCTAATAACATTCCTGTTAAAACTAGCACTAGTAAAACCTTGACAACAACTTCCAAGGAACCAGAGACAAAAGCGAAGGAGTTTCCTAATAGCCGATTGGCAAAAGGCTGTGCTTGTTGAATCAGGCTGTTGAGATCGGGAATGTAGGGAACCAACTCACCAGGAATCCGGGTTCTGAGTGCGTCCAGCCAACTATTAAAGCGCCCAAACCCTTGGGGAACCCGATAGGTTAATTCTTGAAACTGCTGTGCAAAAGGTGGCACAATTAACCAGAAAAAACCTCCAATTAGTGCAAAAAAGATAGCGACTGACAATAGGACGGCGAATCCACGCTTCATACCTGAGCGTTGAAAACGTTTTGCTAGCCGATTTAAGGTGGTGGCTAAGACAACTGCGGCAAACATCAGTAACATTACTTCCCGAATTTGCCACAAAATGTATAAAGAAAGAACGATCGCAATTAAACCGATCCATTGACCCAGGTTCACAGGCTGACTCCCAACACTTGGTGAGATGCAATTTTGTTGTAATTCAGCTAGGTTAGCTGATTTTAATCACTTGTGCCTAGATAATTAAAGTTAACTTTGTTTGTATACTTGGAATCGCCACAGTAGAGCGATCGCCACGATGGCGATCGGTAATAAAACTATAATTAAGGCATTAGTTGTTGTTGCCGAAATTGAGAAATTTGGAGCAACGTACTTAATTAATACCGATATCAAAGCCGAAATTAGAAGTAATTTGAGAACAAATCCTAGCTGATTCTGCATAACAGTACGGTAATACACATTTTTCTGTTGGGTATACACGAATTTCGACCACACTATCTAGTTTCTAGAATAGAGACTAATAGATAGTAGATAGATAAAAGTCTTTCTTACCTACATTTTTCACCTATAACTGCCAATATTTCTAGCAGCTTAATCACTACTTAAGCATTTGTTGAATTAACCGATATAGCATCTTTAGATGTGTTTTTGTGTGAGATGACACAATCATAAATTTTCTCATCTGATGATTTACTTACCAGTTTCATTACTGCTATTTCTTTTGTTGTTACTACTACTACCATTCATTTGGTTTGCTGTGGCAGTAGATGTGGTAGAAATCGCAGTAGCCAAGCTGGGATTTTCTCCCAACATCGCTTTTTTATTGCTGGTGCTAGTAATTGCCACAAGCACTCTCAATATACCTCTATACCGCCTAGTAGCTCCAGTTCATCTGGCAGATGATTTTGCGACAGTATGGTTAAAAGAATTTTGGGGTATTCCTTTAAGGAGAGTTGAGCGTTCTACCGTGGTAGCACTCAATGTTGGTGGTGGCTTAATTCCTGTGTTGTTGGCACTGTACCAATTTGCTCACGCCAATACTCTAGCAATCTTGCTCGTAAGTGCGATCGTCACTGTCGTTAGCTATTATGCAGCAAGGGTTGTACCAGGAATAGGTATTCAAATGAATCCGTTATTGGCTCCCTTGACTGCTGCTTTATCTGCGATGTTAATCGCTGTACCCCATACTGCTGCTGTGGCCTTTGCTGGTGGTGTACTTGGAACCTTAATTGGTGCTGATTTGCTACATCTAAAAGATATCCAATCTATGAGTGCAGGAGTACTCAGCATTGGTGGTGCTGGTGTATTTGATGGCATTGCTTTATGTGGATTATTTGCTCTGTTACTAACTTGAAAAAGAGTCATTAATCATTTGTCCTTAGTCATTGGTAATTTGCAAAGGACAAATGACAAATTTAAATTGAGGTACATCAAAATGCCTGTTGAAACTAATAATAAAAGACCCATGAAACCGCCCAAAGCCCGCCAGTTTAGTGGCAGTTTCTTCGTTTTACTAAGCTTGTTGTTACTGCTGAACCTTATTGTTCCGAGTTTTTTTATGTCACGATCGCCACAGGTTCCCTATAGCACTTTTCTGGCTGAGGTTGAAGCGGGGAAGGTAGATCGAGCGATTGTCAGTAGCGATCGCATTCAATATACCATCAAAACTCAAACTCCGGATGGCAAAGTCAGCGAACAAGTCTTCATCACCACACCAGTAGGTATCGATCTAGATTTGCCGAAAATTCTCCGCCAGCATCACGTTGAGTTTGCTGCACCACCGCCAAACCAAAATGCCTGGATTGCTACTTTACTTAGTTGGATTGCACCACCGTTAATTTTCTTTGGGATTTGGGGCTTTTTAATGAGTCGCCAAGGAGGCCCAGCTGCACTCACGGTGGGTAAAAGTAAAGCTAGGATTTATTCGGAAGGTAGCACTGGTGTTAAATTTGGCGATGTGGCTGGTGTAGATGAAGCCAAGACAGAATTAGAAGAAATTATTGATTTTCTCAGAAACGCTGGAAAATATACTGCACTGGGAGCGAAGATTCCTAAAGGTGTGCTGTTGGTAGGGCCTCCGGGTACTGGTAAAACATTACTAGCAAAAGCGATCGCTGGTGAAGCTGCTGTTCCTTTCTTCAGTATTTCTGGTTCCGAATTTATCGAACTTTTTGTTGGTGTCGGTGCTGCACGCGTCCGCGATTTGTTTGAACAAGCCAAAGAACAAGCTCCCTGTATTGTCTTTATCGACGAGTTAGACGCACTAGGTAAATCTCGCGGTGGTGCTGGGCCGATTATGGGGGGTAATGATGAACGCGAACAAACCCTCAACCAGTTACTCAGTGAGATGGATGGCTTTGATGCCAACACAGGCGTAATTATTATCGCCGCCACCAACCGTCCAGAAATTCTCGATCAGGCTTTACGCCGTCCTGGTCGATTTGACCGTCAAGTTGTTGTCGATCGCCCTGATAAAATTGGTCGAGAAGCAATTCTTAAAGTCCACGCTAGAAACGTCAAATTGGCTGATGATGTCGATTTGAGTACCATCGCCATCAGGACTCCTGGCTTTGCTGGGGCAGATTTAGCCAATCTCGTAAATGAAGCTGCACTGTTAGCCGCACGGCGAAATAGCCAAGCGGTGACGATGGTAGATTTCAACGAAGGCATCGAACGTCTAATTGCTGGCTTAGAAAAACGCTCCCGCGTCTTGAATGAAACTGAGAAAAAGACCGTAGCTTATCACGAAGTTGGTCACGCTATTATCGGTGCATTGATGCCTGGTGCGGGTAAAGTTGAAAAAATATCCGTCGTTCCTCGTGGTGTCGGTGCTTTGGGTTACACAATCCAGATGCCGGAAGAAGACCGTTTCTTGATGCTGGAAGACGAAATTCGTGGTCGTATTGCTAGCCTTTTAGGTGGACGTTCTGCTGAAGAAATTATTTTTGGCAAAGTTTCCACGGGTGCAGCTGACGACATCCAAAAAGCGACTGAGTTAGCGGAACGTGCTATCACTCTTTACGGAATGAGCAACGAACTCGGACCAGTGGCGTTTGAGAAAATTCAACAGCAGTTTCTCGAAGGTTATAGCAACCCACGCCGTGCTATTAGTCCCAAGGTGGCTGAAGAAATTGACCGGGAAGTTAAGCAAACTTTGGATAATGCCCATCATATTGCCTTGACTATTCTGCAATATAACCGCGAGTTATTAGAGCGAACCGCAGAAGAACTGTTGCAAAAAGAAATTTTGGAAGGTTTGCAATTGCGGGAATATATTAGTCAAGCAAAATTGCCGACGGAAGTACAAGAATGGTTGCGGACGGGTAAGGTATCGCAAGATAAGCCATTGTTGCAAACACTGTTGGTTTAAATTTTCATGCAGAGGCGCCCCGAGGCAGAGAGTTAGTTTAAGTTAATTAATAATTGAGAAGCGTAGGTTTGTGTAGCCTGCGCCTTTTTAATGGGCTACATTTAAAATTTTATCTTTATCTCAACTCAAACTCAGCCAACCAAAAACCTGTAGCAAAAAGGCAATATCTTAATTATGTACGTTAGCGATCGCCTACAAGGTCAAGACAAAAACAAACCCACCATCCCAGATAATTATTATTCCTTCCTGAGATTTTTGGCTTGTTCGCTATGCCAACAAATGTAGAGACGTTACATTGCAACGTCTCTAACAACCATTTTTGAAATGAGGGGTCTTACCCCCATTTCCTAGCTGCATCATTGAGGAGATATAGCCGTAGTCAGACAGGTTAGGACATTTTGAAAGCATGGAAGCTAGGAATAGTAATACTTTTACCTCCTGCCTCCTGCCTTCTGCCTTCTGCCTCCTGCTATAAGATTCCCAGCGATTTTTTGATGGCGATCGCATTTCCATACACCTTTAATTAGGTCATCAGCCTTCGGTAAAGGGACGCAAATAAAGCTAACTAGCTATTACCGCCATTTGTCATTTGTTCTTCCCTATTTGTAAGGGTTTCAAGTATATTTACGTTTTTTAATATAGTTTGATTTATTCTGGCTGGCTTACTTAACATAAATGGCAATTATTTCGTTTGCATAGCCCCTCCAATTTTTCCATTGGAGGGAATTTGATTGCTCAAATTGCCTTGGTAGCGATCGCACTTCGGCGTCAATAGCAAATTGCGTTAATAAGAGTTTGTCAAATCTCGTACTTTGAAAAACGTCACAATCAGTTATTATATGAGCGTATGTGTAAGTTCAGCTAATGCTACCTGATTTACTGCTCCCCTCGAACATTCATCAAACCACTGCTGAATCAGAGAGGAATATGCAATATTGGCGTTGCAATTTTGTTAAATCTGTTTTTCAGCTGAACTAATCGCTCTTTGTTGAAAATTACCTGATCTCACATGACTATTTACGTTGGAAATCTCTCCTACCGCGCTACTGAAGCAGACTTAAGAGCAGTGTTTGCAGACTACGGCGAGGTCAAAAGAGTTGTCTTGCCTACTGACCGCGAAACAGGACGACTGCGGGGCTTTGCTTTTGTTGATATGAATGAAGATGCTCAAGAGGACGCAGCCATCACAGAATTAGATGGTGCAGAATGGATGGGCCGTCAGCTGAGAGTTAACAAAGCTAAACCACGAGAGGACAATCCACGAGGCAGCTGGTCGAAAAAACAAGATTTTTAATAACGATGAGTTTCTAGTATAGCAGATTATTTCTTGGTCTTGCAAGACTAAGTGACTGAAATTCACTAGAAACAATTAGGCAAGAAACAACTTCATACAACTATGCCCGACCGGTCGCGATTGGTTAAACAAATATCACGACTAGTCGGTTCTTCTCCAGCAAAAGATACTACAGCTACCTCGATCTAGATGGAAACATGGAATCCCTAACCTCTCGTATGCAGGCGATACAATCGCCGATTATTCCTGTGGTTGGGGAACTAATTAAAAATTCTCCTGGAACAATCTCTTTAGGACAAGGTGTTGTTTATTACAGTCCTCCACCGGAAGCAATAGAGTTTTTGCCAAAATTCCTCGCCAAACCTGATAATCATTTATACAAACCAGTTGTAGGAATTCCTCCATTGGTGACAGCACTTGCAGGAAAATTGCAAGCCTTTAATGGTATTGAAATCAATGGGGAAAACTGCATCGTCGTGACAGCAGGAAGCAACATGGGATTTATGAATGCCATTCTTGCTATTACAAATCCAGGCGATGAAATTATTCTAAATACACCCTACTATTTCAACCATGAAATGGCGATCGCAATGGCTGGTTGTCGTCCGGTATTAGTAGAAACGGATGAAAATTATCAACTGCGAACAGAAGCGATCACTCAAGCAATTACTCCGAAAACACGGGCTGTGGTAACCATTTCACCGAATAATCCCACTGGGGTTATCTATAGTGAAGCCACCTTGCGTCAGGTAAATGAAATCTGTAGAACTCGCGGCATTTATCACATCAGCGATGAAGCCTATGAATACTTTACCTATGATGGGGTAAAACATGTTTCACCTGGTGCATTTGGTGGGAGTAACAAATACACCATTTCTCTCTATAGCCTTTCCAAAGCCTATGGTTTTGCAAGTTGGCGTATTGGCTATATGGTGATTCCTCAACATTTACTTGTCGCTGTCAAAAAAGTCCAGGACACAATTTTAATTTGTCCACCAGTAATTTCTCAATATGCAGCCTTAGGAGCATTGCAGGCAAAAGAAGAGTATTTGCAGGAAAATATTGGAGCAATTTCTCAAGTACGACAATTAGTACTAAATTCCTTGAACCGTCTCCAAGGTTTATGTACCATCACACCCGCTAATGGCGCTTTTTATTTTTTCCTGAAAGTTCATACCCAAATGGATGCTTTTGAATTAGTTAAAAGACTCATCCAAGAATATAAAGTAGCAGTTATTCCAGGTACAACCTTTGGCATAGATAATCAATGCTATTTACGCGTTGCTTATGGTGCGCTGCAACAAGAGACAGCAAAAGAAGGTATAGAAAGATTAGTTAAAGGTTTGGAAAATATAGTTAGTTAAGAGTAGAGACGCGATTAATCGTGTCTGTACAAGATTTAGGAGTTTGGAGTTGAGATTAAATTTTTAAAAGCATTACACTTTGTTAGCATACTCTTAATGAAATCAAAAATTTAAAATTGAACACATGACCGAAAACGCAAAGGATACAGAGCAAATAAATTTATTTATGGAGAAGCAAAAAAATGTACTTCGAGACGCATAGCGGAGGCAGCGCCGTGGGCGGGTTTCCCAACTTGAGGCGACTGCCGTCGAGAAATACGAATTCCTCAATTAGGCTCCTAAATTTATTTATGGGGATCAAAAATGTTTGAATTTTGTTAGCGCAGCTAAGCCGTGTCCGCGAGCGTCATTTTGAATTTTGAATTCGGAGCGAAGCGACGTGACGATTATTAATAAGTTAATTCAAATTGAAACTGAACCAAAAATTAATATTTATAATATAACGCCACAAATTCAAGAATTAATTGCTTCAACATCAATCAAGAATGGACAAGCTTTAGTATTCTCTCGACACACTACAACAGCTTTAGCTATCAACGAAAATGAAGTCAGATTGTTAGAAGATATAAAAGTGTTTTTGCGAAAATTAGCACCCGAAACAGACAGCTATTTGCATAATGATTTGCACTTGAGAGATGTTCCAGAAGATGAACCGATTAATGCTCACTCTCACTTAATGGCAATGATGCTCACCACTAGTGAGATAATTCCTATTGTTGATGGTAAATTAGCTTTAGGAACTTGGCAATCTGTGTTGTTTTTTGAGTTAGATGGGCCACGTAAAAGAACAGTATTTGTGCAAATTTCTGGTGAATAATGCAACTTTACACCTTTAGCCATCATCACAGACAAAATCCCCGATTTCTCAATGAAGACGGGAATCTGAGGATTGCTATAGAATACTGCTTCAATAGCTTAGTGTGAAAGATTACCGATTAAGATGTTTTGATAAAAATTGTGAGTTTCATTGTATTAAAAATTGAACCAGTTCTAGCAATTTTGGATTTTAGACTTTCCTGCGGAACGCTACGTGAACGGCTACACTCAGTCGAACAATTTAGGATTAAAAGTCTTTAGCAAAAGTTTGTTTTCTGAATCTCCAACATACTATCAATCTCAATTTTGTATTAGTTATGAAAAATAACGATAATTTTTTCTTACGTAACATTTGGTACTATGCTCTCCCTAGTAATCAGATTAAGCCAGGTACGATGGTCAGCCGCGTTTTCTTGGGAGAACCAGTGTTGTTAATTCGCGATCGCGATGGTAAAGTGGCAGCGATGCAAGACATTTGCCCCCATCGTGGTGTGCCCTTGAGCTGTGGCAGATTCGACGGGCAAGAAGTCGAATGTTGCTACCACGGTTGGCGTTTTAACTCTGGTGGACGGTGTACTGTGATACCGTCTCTTGTGGAAGAACAGCAGATGGATTTAAGCCGCTTCGACGTGCAGTCTTATGCAGTCCGGGAAACCCAAGGAAATATTTGGATATACATACCCGATCGCGATAATCCTCAGCCTCCTGGTTATGAGATGGAAATTCCGGTGATTCCAGGATTTGAGGAGCGATCCCTACGGGGGGCTGGGCCAACGCCACAGTTTGTACACGTTATGCGCTTCCCTTGTTTTGTCGATCATGCAGTGGTAGGTCTGATGGACCCCGCCCATTCACCTTATGTTCATCGCGCTTGGTGGTGGCGAAATGAGCAATTACATGAGGAAGTCAAGCAATTTGATGCTTCGCCCCACGGCTTCACAATGCGGCGACACCGATTACCAGCCAATGGGGGTCGTTTATATTGGCTGATTGGTGGTGGTGTACCGGAAACAGAGATTTCTTTTCGTTTACCTGGAGTCAGAGTCGAAGAAACCACAATTGGTAAGCATCGAGTCGTTAATTTAACCACAGTTACACCCATTTCAGACACAGAAACCGAGGTAACTTTTGCTCTTTACTGGACACTTCCTTGGGTGGGATTTTTTAAACCACTGCTGCATGTTTTGGCTGAGACTTTCCTCGGTCAAGACCGAAGTGTGGTGGAAAAACAGCAAATTGGACTTAAATATAATCCTGTGCTGCGATTAATTAAAGACTCAGATATGCAGGCGCAGTGGTATTACCAGTTGAAGCGAGAATATGCTCGTTCAATCGCAGAAGGACGGCAATTTGTCAACCCTGTTAAAGATCAGATACTTCGTTGGCGTGCCTGATTATTGGAGGCAGGGGAGCAGGGGAGCCACTGCGGTCTTGGGGTCTCCCCAAGTGGAGCAAGTGGCGTAGCAGGGAGCAAGGGAGAGGAACAGTCGTATTGAGTCCAAAAATTTGGATAATTTATTTTTTGGAGTTGCCTTAGCGATTAATCCAAGCTAAATTCTGCAAATTCTGTTTGCCCGAATAGCATATTTCGGTCTACCGCTGACAAGATTTTATTATGAGCGCGTTGGTGCAGCCCGCCGTAGGCATCGCTATTTAAACAGCGACAAACTAACTCAGCTACATCTTGGCGATTTATGCTACCAATAATCCGCGGATCTTCAGTTAAAACGCCATTACCCGTTGCTGGTTCTGACTTGAGTCCACCAGGACGGATGATGGTGTAGGTGAGTCCACTGGCAATTAAGTGTTGTTCCGCTTTGTCTTTTTCGGCTAAAACTGTCCCCAGTGCTGCTAAAGCTTGGGGAGATAAAGCATTTACACTATCACCAGCACCAATGGAAGACACAAGAATAAAGTTTTGGACTCCAGCTTTCACTGCTGCATCGACCAGATTTTTATTACCGAGATAATCCGGTCTTTGTCCATCTGCTGGTAAACCGCCAATTGTACTGATAACAGTGTCAATCTGTTCATCTGCTTGTATTGCACGTTCTACATCGCCAACATTTAAGGCATCTCCCTGAACTACTTGAATGCCAATTTTTTCCAATTCACTAGCAACTGTTAGTGTTCTCAGGAGTGCTTTTACCTTTAGCTGTTGTCTCCTCAAGCATTGGGCAATTTCTCGACCAACACCGCGACTCGCGCCAGCCAGAAAAATGTAAGATGCACTTGTCATAGTCAGCTTAACTATTTATGTCCAAAGGATTCTATCAGAAGATTGGCACTGATTAATAATTGCTTGAGGATTAGTCCCCATCTCAGGACTAAAGTGCTTACTACGAACTTTTTTAACCTGGGTTCATCAGACTTGCTAGACTACTAGAACTGTTTCCCTAGAGACAGTATCTTGTTTTCCTTGTCCGTTAGAATTAATTGATATCATGTAAATTCTATGTAGCTCAGCTACATCTGTTTATGAAATGTCTAAGTGCTATCCAGATGCTTATGCTTGTGTTCTATTAGACTACTAAAATTACTGAATTCTTAATTAATTAAAGATTATAAACTTGAGTAATTCCATTGGTATAGCTTACCTTAGGTATGCAATAGTGTGCGCCTCTAATGCAGATGGATTGGATTAGCTTGCTCAAAGCTCAACAAACTGACTTCCTTCAACGTGTGAAAAAACCCAAAACTTACGATTTGTCTTTGCTCGAAAGTCAAGTCAAAGGTTGCCACACAGAAATTATGGCATTTTGGGGTGAAGCATTAGCGAAACTCCAAGAACTCTCCCGCGAACAAGCAGAAGTTCTCGCCAAAAATCCGCCCCCCATGCCCCCTGAATATCCTGAACCGCCGGATTGGACGATACCTTTTCCCAAATATTTTGAGCAACAAGCCCAAGATTATCTTTTACGGGAAAAAATTGTCGATCGCATAATTGCCGAACGTTTAGGCAAGTTACTCAAAAAAATTCCACATGACACTTTAGAAAATATCACTTTAGATGATGAGGGAAATTTATCTGGCCAAAGCAAATTTACTTATGTATTCAAAGATAATCCTCAACTGAGTGTTCAAGTTTACGTCGCTGATGGTGAAAGTTTTAATGGTATTAAGAAAGACAAAATTAGATGGTCGGTAACTCAAGAAGATTTGAGAAATCACCAAGTCTTAATTTTTTTGTGTTTGTTTTATCCATCGGCAGGGAAATTAGGCTACGAAAAGCAGAGCATAATAACAGGCTTTTTGCCTACAAATCAACTAGAATTTACTGAACCAAAATTACACATTACTCCAAGTAATTTGTTATATGCTGGCGGATTGAGTTGGTATTTAGAATCACTTATTGGCAAAAAAGACACATCATCAATAATTCATGAAAGGACGATAGAAACAATCCAAACTCTACCACCAGAGCATTGTCTAAAAAAGGTAGTAGGTGACTGGGAATGCTGGCAGACTTTACAAGGGCATACCAGAGGAATTAATTGCTTGGCTTTTAGTTCGGGGTGTAATAATGGTAACGCCTTACCCATATTGGCAAGTGGTAGTCGTGGCGAGACAAAGCTATGGGATTTAAGCAAAGGCGAATTAATAGATACATTGTCAGAGTATCCTTGGGTGATATCTGGGCTAGTGGATGAAGTGAATTCCCTAGCTTTTAGTTCTGATGGACAGACTTTAGTCAGCTGCGGTGCAGACTCGACAATTAAAATTTGGCATGTGGGCGCTCTAGACTTAATAGATATCCTGCACAAACATCATGGAGTAGTGCGCTGTGCTGCTTTCACCCCAGATGGCAGGATGTTAGCTACTGGCGGAGATGACAGAAAAATTCTGTTTTGGGATTTGATTCACCGTCAGGTAGCGATCGCTCTTTCTTTAGATGATACAGCTGCTCATTCCTTGGTTTTAAGTCCAGACGGGCAAACTGTGGTCACAGGTAGCTATCGCAAAATTAAAGTTTGGCGCATTTCACGCCAGACGGGGATCAAAAGTTTAAAAGATACAGAACCACTGCATACTCTGATGGGTCATTCTCACATCGTTTGTTCCTTAGCAATCAGTGGGGATGGTAAACTACTCGTCAGTGGTAGCTGGGATCAAACGATTAAAATTTGGGAATTGGAGAGTGGAAAATTACTTCATACCCTCAAAGGACATAGAGATAGAGTGTATGCGATCGCTTTGAGTCCCGATGAAGAAATTATCGCTAGTGGTAGTGCCGATCAAACCATCAAATTATGGCATGTCCAAACTGGGGAATTGCTCGGTACGTTTACAGGTCATGGAAATATAGTTACAGCATTAGCCTTCACAGCTTCCGGTGAGATGTTGGTGAGTGGGAGTTTGGATAAAACAATTAAAATTTGGCAACGCAGTTAGGAGTAATGTCATGTTCGGTTGAAAACTTATCACTGGGGCGGACGCGGGGACGCGGGGACGCGGAGAGATTTGAATAATAAGATTTATCCGAACGTCAATCTGTTTTAGCTGACACCTGCACTCTAAATTTCAACTTCTGCTACTGAAAAATACAGCCGCTAGAATAATCAAACCTAAAAGTGCTAAAGGAACCCAGAGATTTGGGACATCGGACAAACTCATATTTAATTACGAATTAATTATCAATTACCAATTATTCTAAGCCGATGCCTCCTTGGGCGAATTCTTCAACAGTTTTTTGTGATAATTCATGAGTAGCGATCGCTTGCAACATTGCTAAAGGTAAAGTTAAATGATCCGCCCCGGCTTGCAATGAAGCTGCTGCTTCTTGGGGAGATTTAATACTAGCTGCTAATATTTCCGTGTCGCTACCTTTAAGTACGCTAGCCATTTCTGTGACTAAAGCAATACCATCGCCTAACAACCGAGTAGCGCGATTTACATAAGCTATGGCAATTTTCGCTCCTGCTTCTCGTGCTACTGCTGCTTGTGCTGCACTATAAATTGCTGTCACTGAACAGGTAATTTCTGAAGACAAACTTGCAACTACTTCAAAGCCTAACGGTGTTGCGGGAATCTTCAAAATTGTTTGCGAACCAATAATCTCGAAGGCTTTTCTACCTTCAGCTAACATACCCGCTTTATCAGATGCCATAAGTTGATAGTATAACGGGCCGTTTGTCAAGGTAACTAATTTTTTGAGTGTGGTTTCTGGTGGGGTATCGCTTTGAGCTAAAAGTGTCGGATTAGTTGTAATACCCTTTACCCAACCCCAATGCTTGACGATTTCAGCTTCAGATGCGATGGCCGAGTCTAGATATAATGCCATAATTTCCCCTGATAAAATTCACTAACTAGGATTTTGATGCACGATATTAATCTACAACTACATAAATAAATACAGTTCTTTTGACCAGCTTTCAAGGGATAATTCCTTTGATACGGCAACCTGCACGGAGAACCCAATATGACATCTCCAGAAACGGTTACATGGCTACAAGAACGCACGACTTTAGGAATTCTCCCACCTGAGGTGTTGAATGCGATCGCTCAAGTTATTGAAGAACAAGTTGTACCAGCACAAGTCAACCTTGTAGAGGAAGGTACTACTCCAGAAGCACTTTACATTCTCAAAGATGGTCAACTTGAATGCGACAATACCGATCATAAGAACTCAGCTTTAGTTCGTGGATTCCTTTCTGGAGCAGTCATTCACCTCCAAGAGTTGGTATTGGATGAGTTAGCCACGTTCACAATTGTTACCCTTACAGAATGTCACTTGTGGGTTATACCTGCTACTAAATTTCGGGAATTAGTCGCCCAATACCCGGAAATTGCTCAGGCTTTTTCCCGCCAATTGGCTCAAGAATTAGCTCAAGTCACCTCTGCACTGGGTTACGAACAAGAACGTTCCATCGCTTTGCGACCATATTTAGTTACCAAAGCGCAACGGGGAATTGTCGGTACAAGCCGCTATGCTATACGTCTGCGAGAGCAAATTCGAGAAGCCGCCAATGACCGCAAGTCAGTCGATATTTTTGGCGAACCAGGATTAGAAAAAGACAATATCGCAGCCTTAATTCACTTTGGTTCTCCCAAAAGACGAGAACCAATTATTAAAATGAATTGTGGTATTCTGCAAACGAGCGGTGCAGATTTATTTGGTCGCGTTGGCGGTAAACCAGGACTGTTAGAATGGCTGGGAGAAGGTACGCTAGTTCTCAACAATATCCAAGAATTACCCGAAGAATTATTACCTGCTGTGACGCAGTTGTTAAAAACTAGTACGTATACTCCTGTCACTCGTCCGGGAGAAGCAGAGGCCGAACCTCGTCCTAGTAAAGCGCGTATTCTCATTGTTTCCGAAAAAACTCTGCCAACAATCGATCGCTCTGTTGGTCATATTATTAAAGTACCGCCACTACGGTTGCGGAAAACTGATATTCAAGCCCAAGTAGAATATTATGTCAGTCTCTACGTTCGGGCTAGAGGCGTTTCCAAACCGCACATCACCCCAGAAGCTTTGCGCCGCTTACAGTCTTATGATTTCCCTGGGAATCTCAAAGAATTAAAAAATCTGGTAGAAAGAGCGATCGTCCAAGCTGAAAATGCTAGTGAATTAACAGAAGAAATCTTTTGGCCAGCCGAAACAAAGAAAAAGCGATTTCGAGTCAATCTTTTAAATATTTATCCCGATTTACGTAAATTTTTGCGGAGTCCTTGGTGGCCGGATCGGATTAATTATGGTTTTACTGCAACTGCTTTTGCAATTATTGTTGCGGTATTATTTATTGGCCCGCAAACCCGCGATCGTAATTTCGTTTTAAATCTATTTTGGGCTTGGTGGTGGCCTTTTTTCCTATTTCTGTTTCCCTTTTTAGGACGTATATGGTGTTCTGTTTGTCCCTTCATGATTTATGGAGAAATTACCCAAAAGTTATCTTTATGGTTATGGCCGCGAAAGCTCAAGCGCTGGCCTCGACAGCAAGCTGAAAAATGGGGCGGATGGTTTATGTTTGGCTTGTTCACCCTGATATTTTTATGGGAAGAACTCTGGCATTTAGAAAATACAGCTTACCTGAGCGCCTGTTTATTATTATTAATTACCGCTGGGGCGATGATTTTTTCTGCAATTTTTGAGCGGCGATTTTGGTGTCGATATCTTTGCCCCATCGGCGGCATGAATGGTTTATTTGCTAAACTTTCAATGACAGAACTTCGGGCACAACAAGGCATTTGTTCTGCCAGTTGTACCACTTATCAATGCTATAAAGGTGGCCCGCAAAAAGGTGAAGGGATGGAAACTAATGGATGTCCCTTGTATTCTCACCCAGCCCAGTTAGAAGATAATAGAGATTGCGTTTTGTGCATGACTTGTCTCAAAGCTTGTCCGCATCGTTCTGTGGAATTCAACTTGCGTCCACCTGGTATTGAATTGTGGACAACCCATGTACCCCGCGCCTATGAAGTGGCATTGTTGTTTTTGTTATTAGGTGGAGTATATCTGCATCGTTTACCAGAGTTGCAATCTTGGTTAGGGTTACAACTTGATTTAACTAATTTTTGGCAACACTTAGGATTATCGCTGCTAGTGTTAATTATCCCAGTGGCTTTTGCCTTGGCGGCTTATGGCTTATTGAAACTGTTCAACTTTAACCGTAAACCCAAATCATTTGTAGAGCTTGCCTATGGCTATCTACCATTAGTTTTGGGGGGTAACTTCGCTCATTATCTACGTTTGGGCTTGAGTGAAGGTGGACGGATTTTACCTGTAAGTTTTGCTACCCTTGGTTTGAATGGCGAACAACTGCCAATGTTAGTTGCTCATCCTGCTGTGATTAGTTTTTTGCAAGGTGCAACTTTAATATTTTCAGTGTTATTGACGATATTATTAACGCAAAAAATTGCGAAACAATCTTTGAGTTCGCTGCTTTGGCAACATTTAGCAGCGATCGCTTTGGGTGTTAGTATGTGGGCAATTATCGTGTTGTAAAAACAATACAAAATTCTTTGACTTTTGCCTGGTTTGGTGCTAATAGTTTTACTACTCTAATGTATTAAACCAGGCTTGTAGATCGGCGATCGCCTGAAAATCTAACAAAGCTTCACCGAGATTTTCTAATTGTTCTAAGGAGAGAGTTTCAATCCGCTTTAGCATTTCTTGGGGTAATTCTCCAACCCGTCGAGTCAGTTGACGGAGAATGAGCAATTGCCCTTCTGCTTTTCGTCCTCGTTGTTCTCCTCGTTGTTCTCCTCGTTGTTCGCCTTCAGCGAGAATTTCTTGATAAATTACTGACTCGCGCATCATATCCTCCCGAAACAATTGTCTAATCAAGTCCTGATTGTATTTTAGTCCGGCTAAGATTTGGGTGTAAGCCGAAATTTCTGTTCGTTGTCTGGGTTCAAGTTGATTCACTTTGGTTACAACTTGTTGCAACAAAGCTTGGGGTTGTGCGGTTGCGGTCAGTGGTGCTAAGGGTAACAAAGCCGGGTCATTGAGGAATGGTTCGGGATTTTCTGACCACATACAAATCACGCGATATTCATGAACAGTACTTTCAACTCTAAAGGCAGTTTCAATTACTGTTTCTGGTGCAGGCGGAAGTAATAAAACGATAACTTGCGTTATTGGTAAGCGATACAAACGATACAAGCGCACCCAATAATCTAGCATCCGCAAGGGTAGTGGCGGCGTAGATTCTAGTTTGGTTTGAAATTCCAGGTGGAGTATGCGTCCTTCTAGTTGTAAGAATGTCACATAATCTGCGCGAATTGGTTCAATACTCAATTCCGTTTTCAGGACTTTGACAGAAGTTTGCTGTGTTCCCAAAACCCAACTGGCAAAACGTTCTGGATATTTTTCTGACAGCAGTTTACAGAGGTTATCAAAGGACATTGACCACCGACACAATTAAACGAAGCATTGTTATTATCTCGTGTAGTGGTTTGAGTAGGCGATCGCACCATCGCTCAAGGAAGCTCATTATACTCTGAGCGTATCTTTTTAAATCCCTGTAGTATTTACATTAATATTCCATTTCTGGCTAAGTTTAGTTATCACACGGTAAAAAGATAACTAGCGGTTCCTGTTTGACTCCGTGGTTCAGAAACCAGAGGATATTGCTCAGAAAGTTCAGATATCGGATTCTCATTGAAGATATCTATTTTAAGACGATGGCGATCGCAACTAATTTAATTCCGAACCGCTTCTAACCAAACCGACACATCAGCTAAACTCGTAACACTCGCTAATTGCTTACAGCTAATGGTAAAAAACTATTAGCGATTCGCAATTAGCACTATGGCAAATTTTATCCAACCACCAAGGTTACGCATTGGTGAAGAGACTCAAGAAGAACGACACGCCACTTGGCTAGAACTTTTTTATGATTTGGTTTTTGTAGTTGCAGTTTCTCAACTTGCTCACAATCTCAAAGAGGATATCTCACTTTCAGGATTATTTGGATTTATTGTTTTATTTATACCTGTTTGGTGGTCATGGATTGGCACTACATTTTACGCCAACCGCTTTGATAGTGATGATGTTGGACATCGGCTATTGATTGGTGTACAAATGCTGACAGCAGCAGCAATGGCTGTGAATATACATCACGGTTTAGGCGAAAGTTCTCCTGGTTTTGCGCTTTCCTATGCTCTCGGTCGGGCTGTGCTGGTGATAGAATACGTTCGTGCCGGAATACACATACCTTCAGCACGTCCTTTAACGACTCGCTACGCAATTGGTTTTGCGATCGCTGCTTTGCTTTGGTTAATTTCGGCATTTATACCCGTTCCTTGGCGATTTGCACTTTGGATATTAGCGATCGTTATTGACTTTGCTACACCCTTAACAGCACGCAAGTTTCAACTAGGGCTACTTCCTCACGCTTCGCATTTACCAGAACGCTTCGGACTGTTTACGATTATTGTTTTGGGTGAAGCAATTATCGCGGTGGTCAATGGTGTCTCTGAGCAGAAATGGGATAGTTTAACCGTAATTTCCGGCGTGTTTGGTTTAATTATTGCTTTTAGCTGGTGGTGGGTCTATTTTGATAATCTCGGCGGTAAACCCATTGAAATAGCGCGGGCACATGGAAAAGTTGGTGTTGTCAATCTGTGGCTTTACACTCATTTACCGCTAGTGATTGGGATTGCTGCGGCTGGAGTGGGAGTTGAAGAAATCTTATTGAGCAAACCAGGTCTAGCCTTACCGGATTCCCACCGATGGCTGATCTGCGGTTCAGTGGCATTATGCTCGCTAGCTGTCGGTATTCTTCATAAATTTGGCGTCATCCGTTATTGCCAAATCCGTTCTAAGTATCGACTTGCAGGTGCAGTTGTGTTGATAGCGATCGCTCTTTTTGGCAAAGGGTTGTTACCGATCGCAGTCATCGCCCTTGTAGCAGTAGTTTCTGCTCTCCAAGTGGTTCAGGATTTGTACCAAAGTCGTCCCACTACCCGCTTGGCTGACCCAGAAATCTAACTCTTAGCGCACCCTTGGGGCGCACAGCTGTGCGTCCCTACGATGCATCCCCACAATCTAATATCAATTCAAAATTAAGAAAACTAGATAAAACAAGGGTTTGAGGGTATGTATCTGTCGCATTCTTGTTTTTAAATTCCATTTAAAACACATCTATCTTAAGTAGTATTTGACATAAATAATAAATAAATATTTATATAGTTATTTAAAGATTGTGTAATCTCAGCATTCAAGCCCCATGCTGTAAAGCTTGAAACTCAATTCATTACCGTCTATCGGAGGTGGCAGAACCAAAGAAAGAATGTCACGATTAGTAGATGTACCTGTGGGTAGTGAAGTCAAGTAGCTGAAATATTTATTAATATTGTTAATAGGTGATTGTAAATTCAGCCTTAGGAGTCACAAAAAATTCCTCAAGGCAACTAAGCTATTACGCTTTTAAATTGCACAGTCGCTTCCTAAGTTTGTTGACCGCTGACAGTTAACTGTCAACAGTCAATACAAAAAGATGTGCTGCGTTAAATGCAAAGGCAGCTTATTTCTCATTAACCACCACATTCTTCACCAACGGAGCAGAAGATCGTGAAAGACCAAAAACCATCAGAGTCTAAGGAATTCGTAGGAAATCTCAAGAATGGGATTTGGCTGTTTGGCTTGTCATCTTGGGTATTTGGTATTACAGATCGCAGTATTGCTTCATTTGCAGATGGCTATCTGTCGGCTTTGGATTTGACGCAACTATTCACAGCGGCGACGTTCTTTGTGGCATGGCTATTTTTAAAGCCTGTATCCAAAATTTAAAATCCGCGGCTTGAGTATCTAGTCACTCATCGAGCTGCTCTTGCAAAGACTCAGGAAATTATTTGGAGAAGAAGACTTTTGATTATTGTAGGAGGTGCTATACACAATGCATCAATTTTCTGCATTCTAAATAATTGGGGTAATTCTTTAAAATCTCACAATTACCTTGAAGTTAATACAAATATTTGCGCGTGTTGTATGAAGGTCAACAAACTTTGTATTTGCTGATTATACATTGATTTCAACATGATGAGTATTTTTCATCATAATTTAATGCATTCAATAAAATTAATGCTCTACCATAAAGATATTGGTAAATGCCTAGAAAAATTTTGTAACTTTCCGGAATTGGTCAGAGTGCGGTGGTAGTCTCTATCAGATAAGTAATTTATACTGAAACTCTATAACTAAACCTCCGGGGTATATAACCCCATATTAAAAGCTCGGTCTTCATGACCGGGCTTTTAATGTAGGTAGCGACAAGGCGACGCGGAGAATGATATGTATAGCTATAGGAATCAAATCGGATTCCTGAATCACTCCTAGAGAGAGGGAACTCTCAACAGGGAACTAATAAAACCTACATTATTTGTAACCAATATGAAGTTTTTTGTTCCAGCAGCCAAGGACGATGTGAAAGCAGAACAGGTGTATAATGCTCTGGCTCAGTCTGTCCAAGCACCAATAACTGAAAAGCGTATATGGAAATTACAGTGGTGTGACAATGAAACTGAGATGAAATGCGAAGTAGGTAAACCTTTACCATCGTCTTACCAAACAGGAAAAGAGCTAGTTTTGGCAATCTTTGAGTGTGAAAACCTTTATAAAATTTGTACTCTTACCCGTGGAGGAGTCAAGGGAGAACCTATCTTGGTTGTGAAAAACTCTCAATCCTCAGCAACATATTTTTCAGATAATCTAAATAACTGACTCTACTGTTTACATAAAAGTAAATGCGTAGACGTAGCCCGTAGTAGATATCGCCTTGGTAACATAATCAATAAAATTAGTTCAACGGAACTCTCTAGGTATAACCAAGTTTCAAATTTCAGAGACAAGACATTGTAGGTTACCAAAAAGCAGGAAAGTATTACTCACGGCTTTCTTGTGATAATTGCGCTGTTTGGGTTGCTAAGTGTCGCTCCAACCAATTTTCTAAATCAGCCAGCACTTCTTGATAATTCAGGTCACTTTGAAGCTCGTGATAAGCACCTGGATACTCGATTCTCAGTTTATCTGGGGAACTCACCCGCTGATAAAAAATTTTCCCTCCCTCAGGTAGAGTTACTCGGTCTGCTCCACCGTGAAGAATTAGCAATGGTAATTGCCAGTCAGCAGCATGGGCATTAACCCAGTCAACGGTTGCAAAGAATTCTGTGGCTAGACGGGCGCTGGCTCTAGTATGGCGCAAAGAATCTTGGGCATAAGCGGCTAAAATTTTCTCATCCCGCGAACCAGCAGAAAGATCGAGTCCGGTATTTAAAGTAAAACGCGGCCAAACTCGTGAGAGCAGTTTTCCTATAACTAACCGGGTTTTTGACACACCAACCTTTCCTAGAGCTGGTGCTAAAGTAATTACACCTTGTAATGCAGATGCTTTCTGAGGATAACGCAGAGCATAATCCAAGACAATCACTGAGCCTAAGCTATGACCTAAAAGAAAAATTGGGCTTCCTGGGTGTTGGGTTTTAATTAATTCTAAAAAGGCTCGGAGGTCTTCACGAAACTCACTCCAACGATTAATGTAGCCTCGTTGACCTGGTGAACGTCCATGACCGCGCAAATCAAAACCGTAGACAGCGTATTGCTTGGGTATGAAATGTTGAATTAGGTTATTGTAGCGATCGCTGTGTGCTCCCAATCCATGTACGATCGCTAATATCGCCTTCACCTTTCCTTGTGGATACCAACTTTGGTAATACAGTTTTAGCTTCCCGACACCTTCAAATGTATCTGCTTTATGTTGGCTCATCAGATTAATTTGTTACGCTTGTTCCCAATTAGTTACTAGCTTATCAAGGTATATTGTCAAGAAAATCGCTTCTGTCTTTAGGAAGAATTACTATTTTAAACGGAACTTACGAAATAAGACGACATAAGCTTGATTTTTGGGAGATTCTGCTAGGATGAATGCAGATAAAGCCGCCATACGTTTATCGGTGCGGTCAATGCAAAATCCAAAATTTAAAATCGAAAATCTTTTGACATCAAGTCATCAGCAAGAAAATAATACGCAATCAGAAACATTTCCACCCTTGAGTGATGCTAGCATTGCCCGGGTAAAAGAAGGTGTAGCTGCGGCTGGCGATCGCGCTGTTCGCCAAATTGTTGAGGAAACTCTCAATGGTCTTGAAGCCACTAATCAAGACGATTCTGAACCTAGAGTTAATGGTTGGTTGCGACGGTTTGTAATGCGATCGCTCATTCATACTCTTTTCCAAGTACAAGTCGAACACAGCGAAAGGATACCTCAGCAACCAGCAATCTTAGCAGTTAACCATCTCCACCATATTGACCCATTACTCCTATTAGCAGAACTTCCCACCCAACCCTATTACTATATTCTGGGCGATGCTCGTACTCTTTATAACAAGTGGTGGAAGCGCTTCATTCTCGGTTTTGCAGGAGGTGTAATTCCTTTGAAACGGGTGTGGAAAGAAGAAGTAGCTGTGATGAAAGCGGCTAAAGCCGGAAGGGAAGATTTAGTTGACCTAGCCGCAGCAATTGAACAGACAGTACCCACAGGGGAAGATATACAGACATTGCGACAGATAGACCGGATTATTCTTGCAATTTTGGCTCGTGGCCATGGGATGATTCTGTTTCCCGAAGGACGATTGGGAACTGCTGAGGCTCAGTTGCATCTACCGTTGAAGCGTGGGACTATAATTTATGCCTTGCGTGCTGGCGTACCGATTATTCCAGTTGCACTGATTGGAACTCATGACCTCTATTTGAGAAAAAAGTTAATTGTAAGGGTGGGTGAACGGTTACAATTTGCCTCAACAACCAGACCAAAACGCCAAGAAGTAGACGTAGCTTTGCAAACTTTAGAGAAAGCAATGCTTGGTTTGTTACCAACTAATTATCAGGAACCAACAGGCTTAAAACCGTTACGTTATTTCCTGAATCATATGTTGTGGTAAAAAATTACTTTTAAATTCTGAATTATGCTGTATTATTTACCTTGCCAAACTCGTTGAAACGAGTGAAAAATTTTGGCAAATGTCTCTTCTAACCAAAGCATAATATAGTCAAGCCATTCGAGAACTTTCTCTAGGGGATGTTTCTCATAACCTATCGCAGTTGCTTTGGTTTCTATCCAGTCTGGCTGTGCTTCAACTTCTGTGCTTTGAGAAAACTGCTGTTCAACAATTTCCCCTTTATGATTCTTGTTATCAACTTGGGAAATAGTCCCTTCAGTTTGTTGAAAAGAGGTGACTTTTGCAGATGTTTTGGGAATTGAGGCGAGATTACGGGTTGTTTTTTTCCTTTGTACTAAGCCGGATTTGACTTGAGGCTGTTGTGGAGTCAAATTCTTTGGCCAAGAAAGCCCTGCTGATAAACTTGAGGCTAAAGCAGGAGTTGTGTTTTCAGAAAGTGTAACTTCTTTGTCTGCAACTTTTTCGCGATCGCCAAACAAATCACTCCACGTTAACCAAGGATCTTCTATTAAATTCTGGTTTTGCAACTGACGGCTTTTAGATAAAGCTTTTTTTGGGTAACTAGATAATAGTCTATCTGGTTGGTCGTTAGTAGTTGTTGACTCAAGTGTTTTTCTATTACTAACGCCAAAAAAGTAATTAAGTGCTGCTTCAATTAAAGCCTGAAAATTCAGTGTATGAGCTTCTAAATCATCGGCGTTAACTGCAATTTCTCCCTTAGCAGTTAACTGTTCTTTTCCATAAAGAAATATATTTAACTGACTTTGTGCAGCTTTGACAATTTCTTGGCTACGTTGTTGAACGGGTATTAAAGCATTTGATTCTACTTTGGCAAGAGCTATATCTATTATTTTTAATAACTTAGTTGAATCAAGTAAATTGTTTGATACACCCTCAGTTAAAATTGGAATTTTAACTGGATTTTCTCCAGTCAATTTTGCTAATAAACCGTCAATTTTTGGTAATAATTCTTTTTCTTTTTTAGCTGAAGCTAATCGCCAATATTGCCAGTAATGAGCAACTTCGCTAATAATCCGGTCTTCTAATTTTGCTTGCTGCTGGGGTGTCAAAACATCGAGAATTTCATTCTCAGCAGTAACAAGTACCAAATTACGATTCAGCAAATTTGTGGCAATTCCCCGTATGTCTCTAAGATGCTGCTTGAGAGTATTTTTTGGTTGTGAGGATTGGATACTTGCGGCTGAATTATCTGTAATAGTTGAGGAATGAATAATATTAGTGTTATTTGTCGAGTTCTTAGGCAGAGATTTCCCTCGAAAAAATCCGAAAATGCTGAAGGGATTGAAGGATTTAGAGGTTTTTTGTGGAGTAGCGTTCGCTTCTTCAGATGACAGAGAATAAACTGTCTCTAATACATGCTCAATGGGAGTATCAACATTTAAAGAAGTTTCCGGCTGAAAACCGGTATCATTTGATGGTAAATTCAGCCTGGATTGTGGTTCTTTGGTGTGTAATGTTTTAGTATCTGATTCAGATGACTGAAACAGTAGATACACTGGATAAAGAAGTAATTCCACACCCCACTTAGTAGCAACTTGCAAGTGCCGGAAGGTGTCTTCCCACTGTTCTGTCAACCGCCGAGATTGCTGGTGGACAAAATTAAATAGTCTGCTTTGATAACGACCAGAAGAACCAGAAGACATAATAGTAAATTTTGAGTTCGAGTCTTGTTTAGTTGTGAGACTCCCGCCAAACAATAAAAACCACAAACTGTTAATTATTGTGTGTCCTCATTTTAGCGAAAATATGACCCCAATTATTTCTCAATCCCAGACCAATTTCATCTCACAAGCAATTGAGCAACTACGCTCTTTTTCTCAAGTTAATCTTCAGTCTACCTGGTTATACCGGGAATCTGACCAGACGATTACTGATGTTACAGCTTCTAATTTATCTGATTGGCAACCTGTAGAATTGAATGCGAAAGAACATATTGCTTGGACAGGCGGGAAAAAAGT
Source organism: Nostoc sp. CCY 9925 (assembly GCF_963920935.1). Taxonomy (NCBI): domain Bacteria; kingdom Bacillati; phylum Cyanobacteriota; class Cyanophyceae; order Nostocales; family Nostocaceae; genus Nostoc; species Nostoc sp. CCY 9925. Next base: position 43,195 of record NZ_CAWUDO010000002.1, read on the forward strand.
TCTATGGCTAGTGCAAAAATTGGTAGTTCCCCAAGATTTACAGGGTTATCCTTTAGCTGGGTTGTCTTTGCGACTGGCGTTAGTTTGGTGGGCTGATGCTGCTGAAATTTATGTGAATGGGAAGTTAGCGCTGGAGGGTGATTTATTTGATTGTTCGCCGAGAGTGCTTTTGAGTCGCGGCGTGACGCCAAAAGAGGAATTTATTGTTGCATTGCGGTTAGTGAGTCCGGGACATTGTGATGGTGCTTTAGTGCGATCGCTCCTTGTTTATGAGTCTAATGATGATAATAATCCCGATCCGGGTTTTGTGGCTGATGAGTTGGCTGTTTTACAACTTTATTTGCAAAAGTTTGCACCTGAGAGGTTGGATGTTTTGGTGGAGGCGGTGGGGGAGGTTACGAACCGCAGAGGCGCAGCGGAAAGTCTGAGCGGAGGTTTCCTCCGATCAGAACTTTCCAAGACAGAGGACGCAGAGAGGGGAGAGTTGGTTAGGTTGTTAAGGCAAAATCTAATTCAATCTGATATCTTAGCCCCCCTGGTGAAGGGGGGTTGGGGGGATCTAAAATCTAAAATCTATTTATTGGGTCATGCTCATCTAGATTTAGCATGGTTGTGGCCTGTGAGTGAAACTTGGAATGCAGCGCAAAACACTTTTGAATCAGTTTTGAAGTTGCAAGCAGATTTTCCGGAGTTAATTTTCTGTCATTCCACTCCGGCGCTTTATGCTTGGATTGAAGAACATCGCCCGGATTTATTTAAGGCAATTCAAGCACAAGTAGCAGCCGGAAAGTGGGAAGTTCTCGGCGGAATGTGGGTAGAACCGGAACTGAACTTGATTGCTGGTGAATCAATTGTACGTCAGCTATTGTATGGTCAGCGATACATACAAGAAAAATTTGGCAAGCTTTCCCCTGTGGTGTGGGTTCCAGATTCTTTTGGTTTTTGTGCAACTTTACCGCAGTTTTTTGCTAATGCCGGAATTGAGTATTTTGTCACCCAAAAGTTACGCTGGAATGATACTACTAAATTTGATTATGGTGCTTTTTGGTGGCGATCGCCTGATGGTAGCCAAGTCTTTAGTTTCATGTCTGCACTCATCGGTGAAGCGATCGACCCAGTTAAAATGGCGTCATACGCCCTAGAGTGGCAAAGCCAAACTAATCTACCAGAATCTCTCTGGCTTCCCGGTGTCGGCGACCACGGCGGCGGACCCACCCGTGATATGTTAGAAACCGCCCAACGCTGGCAAAAATCACCTTTGTTCCCAGATTTAGAATTTATCACCGCTGAAAAGTATTTACAGCAAATCAAAGAACAAGACACGGAGAATCAAAATCTCCCTGCGTCCTCTTCTTTCCCTATCTGGAATGACGAACTATATCTCGAATTCCATCGTGGCTGCTACACTACCCACGCAGACCAAAAACGTTGGAATCGTCGTTGTGAAACTTTGTTGTATGAAGCGGAACTATTTGCAACTTGGGCAAATATAACCTGTGGTTTGATATATCCGAAAGCCGAAATTGAAGCAGCTTGGAAGCAGGTATTATTTGAACAGTTTCATGATATTTTGCCTGGTTCTTCCATTACCCAAGTTTATCTTGATGCATTGCCCGAATGGCAACAAGTCGAACAAACGGGAACGAAGATATTACAAGAATCATTGCAGGCGATCGCATCTCACATTACCCTACCACAACCACCAAAACCCAATAGTTTACCTATTTTCATTTTCAATTCTCTCAATTGGCAGCGTTCTGAGGTAGTTTCTATCACCTTACCCACAGCAGTAGAAACTACCCAGGAATGGCAGATTTATGATGCTTCTGGACAGTTGCTTGTCTCTCAATTATCTCAACCTTCAACCTTACTATTTCTTGCCCCCGACATCCCACCCGTAGGCTACCGCCTCTTCTGGCTTTCCCCCTCACCCTCTTCATCTTTGCCATCCCCCTCATCCGCAGAATGGGTTTTAGAAAATGAATTCCTCCGAGTTCTGGTTAACCCTGACACAGGAGATTTATTGAGTGTTTTTGATAAAACTTATCAACGGGAAGTTTTGAATGGTGCGGGGAATCAACTGCAAGCTTTCAAAGACAGCGGTCAATATTGGGATGCTTGGAATATAGACCCCAATTACGCCCAGCATCCTTTACCCCCAACAAATCTTCAATCTATTGAATGGGTAGAACAAGGCGCGTTACAAAATCGTCTGCGCGTAGTGCGTCAGTTGGGCGAATCAGAATTTTGCCAAGATTATATTCTGCAAGCTGGTTCACCTCTGCTGAAAATTTCCTCTAGGGTTAACTGGCAAGAAAATCAAGTATTGGTGAAAGCTGCTTTCCCTCTCAACATTGAAGCAGACTTCGCTACCTACGAAATTCCCTGTAGCGCAATTCGCCGCCCAACTAAACCGCAAACCCCCGCAGAACAAGCAAAATGGGAAGTCCCAGCCCTACGTTGGGCTGATTTAACAGGCGAAACTAATGAAAGTTTATACGGTGCCAGTTTGCTAAATGATTGTAAATATGGTTACGATGCTCAACCCAATCAATTACGCCTCACACTTCTACGTAGCCCCAATTGGCCAGACCCAGAGGCTGACCGAGGTTTGCATGAATTCACTTATGCCTTGTATCCTCATGCTAATACCTGGGAATCAGCCCATACAGTCAAGCATGGCTATGAATTGAATACACCCTTACAAGTTATACTAAACCCACTCCCCACTCCCAACTCTTGTACAGACGCGATTAATCGCGTCTCCACCCACTCCCCACTCCCCACCCCTGAGACAGCAAGTTTTCTGAATTTATCGTCTGAAAATCTGATTTTGATGGCTTTGAAGCCAGCAGAAGATGACCCACAGCAACTAATTCTGCGGTGTTATGAATGTCACGGAGAAACAGCCGAGTTATCTTTGCAAAGCGATCTAGGATTGAGCCTCAAAAATACGGTAGATTTGTTAGAGCGTTCTGCTGCTACTACTGCCCAATTCTCATCTGAGCAACAAATCTTGACGATACAGCCTTGGAAAATCGCTAGCTTCAAGGTGACACCAGCGACTAATCCCAAGCTTGGGTAAGCCACTAAACTATTGCCAAATTATCTAATCTTGTGGGGTGGACATCTTGTCTGCCCTTTGTTACGGGCGTGTGAGACGCCTACCCCAGAAGAAGAAATCCTGAGATATTTTTCTCAGGCTTATCCATTGTCATAAGTGTAAATATAGCCGTAGTCACACAGGTTAGGACATTTTGGAAGCATGGAAGCTAGGAATAGTAATACTTTTACCTCCTGCCTCCTGCCTCCTGCCTTCTGCCTTCTGCCTTCTGCCTTCTGCCATAACCACTGACAAATGACAAATGACTATTGACAAATGACTCTTTTAGTCTTCGTGATCTTCAAAAGGATCGCTCAACTGCTTGCTGGGAGGGCCAAAAGAGGTATAAATTCCAAACGCTGTAATGGCAACCAAAACAGCGGCCACAGAAATGCTAAGAACTATTGCGGGTTCCATAATTTTAAGATTGATTATGAGTGCTATTCTTATAGAATATTACAGAAGATTAAAAAAAGCTTTGGCAAGTAATCTTAGGTGAACTATGGCACAAAGGACTAGGTTGGGAGATATCCTGAGACCACTGAACTCTGAGTATGGGAAAGTGGCACCAGGTTGGGGTACTACCCCTGTGATGGCTGTTTTTATGTTGCTGTTTTTTGTGTTTCTGCTGATTATTCTGCAACTTTACAATAAAACAATCTTGGTTCAGGATGTACTTGTCGATTGGCGAAGTTTAGGACGCTAATGGATACAGAGTTATCTAGTTTGGATAACGAATGAACTCACACCCGGCTAGTCCGGGTTTTTTTGTGATTCAGAATTGAGAATTCAGGCTGAAGTCTTTGATTAAAATGATTACAATTTTTATATCCAATGTTCTGAAAATTGTTTTTGACTGAATGCAAGATTTACCAATTATTTAAAAGACTTACGATCTCATCAAATGGTATGTGCCTATTTTAAATCGTCTGCCTAGAAAACATAAATTTGGTTTAGGAGACAGGATGATAGGAGGACTTTACGACCTACTGGAAGGTTTGATATTAGCGCGATACGCCCAAGAAAAGTTGGCTCAGTTAGAACTATTAAACGCTAAGACTGAAAAGTTGCTCAACTCTACAAGTGAAATTGTATGCTCAGGTGGTTGAATCACTCAAATTCAGGCGGTCAAAGTTCTTTGATTGCTAATTCCCAACCTGGCAGTAATTCTGGTATCGTCAGTTTGTCATTATCTTTCAAAACTACTGGTTCAAGGTTAGAGCGATAAACTGTTACTAAGAGTTGGTCAGGGTCGATAAGTATACCCACTGTAGATCCAAGTTCTAGAAATAGTTTAATCTTTTCTTCGAGTGGTTTAATGCGATCGCGAAGCGTGTCCGAAGGACTCTCGCTCTTCTATTTCACCTCAACCATCAGGTCAGGTACTAACTGCACAAAGTCACCCTGAGTTTTCTTAAGTCGTTCTGCGCGCACAAAGAAAACATCTGGAGCGCGTAGGTTTCTTTTTTCCGGGTCGCCTAGAGTTTCATCGGTTTCCAGGCTGGGTAAGATAAAGCCAGCACTAGAACCAGTAACACGTCCCAGCTTGCGAGGCATGACCCATATATTCAAAAACGTTAGCAGGCGAGAACCAATTTCGTCTGACTCATAATCGGATGGCCCCATAACGATGATGTTTCCCTCTACTAGCTCCATCCGCAAATCGGGATTCTGTGACTGTAATTGTTCTAAGTCTTTGATGGTCAGCGACATAAGGCATCACTCGCTCGTGGGGCGTTCGCCTTTAGGCGTTGCCGTTAGGCATCGCTTTCTATAATAGGCGATTATTCAGTAGACTACATAATAAGATGTGAGTCTATATAGTGGTTTTAGAATTTATCGGAGATAAAAAATGAATATATTTGGTATAGGTCTACCCGAAATGGCTGTAATTATGGTAGTGGCGCTGTTAATCTTTGGGCCAAAGAAGCTACCAGAGATTGGGCGGAGTGTCGGCAAAACAATTCGCAGCTTTCAAGAAGCTTCTAAGGAGTTTCAAACCGAGTTTCAAAAAGAAGCCGAACAGTTAGAAGAAGCTGTGAAAACTACCGCTGAATTAGAACCTAAGCAAATCGAGCCTGCTAAATCACAGCACGATGCTGCTGGTTCTTCCCAGGTTGGCTAGGAGAACATACCAATTTTGGATTTTGGATTTTAGATTGTTTTGCAGTTGAGAGCAACGTCTGTTGTGAACACAACAAATCCAAAAGACGCTCGTCGATAACAAAGCGTTAGCGGCGTAGCGCAAAGTCACATCGGAGGTTTCCGATTCTGAACTTTGTATAGAAAAGAGCGTCTGACTTGCTAAAGCTGCACTATCGTCAATCTAAAATCACTAAGCCTTGTACCCTTGCGGTCTGTTTCAATCCAAAATCTAAAATCTAAAATTGATTGACTGTAGCAAAATGACAGAAGCTGTTACACAACCAGCTTTGGTGATTCCCCAGCTAATTGTAGGGTTGGGGAATCCAGAAAGCAAGTACGACCAAACACGCCATAACATTGGCTTTGCTGCTCTGGAAGCTCTCTCTAGTGCTTGGCGCATTAACTTAGCGGAAAATCGCAAGTTTCAGGGAGAGTATGGCGAGGGTATGGCACCAGGTGGAGGTAAAATTCGCTTACTCAAGCCGTTGACTTATATGAATCGCTCAGGACAAGCCATACAAGCGGTGACGAGTTGGTATAAATTACCGCCTGAGTCAGTGTTGATTATTTATGACGATATGGATTTACCTTTGGGAAAGACTCGTCTGCGCTTGTCTGGTTCGGCTGGGGGACATAATGGAATGAAAAGTGCGATCGCACATCTTAACACTCAAAATTTTCCCCGTTTGCGAATCGGTATTGGTAAACCCAAAGATGCAGTTAATAATGATGATTCAGATACTATTTCCTATGTGCTAGGGCGATTTTCCGCTAGCGAAAATCAGCTAATGTCTCTTGTACTTCAGTTCGTAGTTGAATGTGTAGAACTAAGCCTGAAGCAGGGAGTAGAAAAGGCGATGAATATTTGTAATAGCCGCACCATTAATAATTCTGAGTCTTAAGATTTAATGAGAGTGCTGAGCAAAGCCGGAGACTCCGAAGCTTCAGCGATCAGTACAGACGCGATCAATCGCGTCTGTACAAGAGTTATGAAGTTAGAAGTTATTCCCCTTCCCCATCTCTGCATCTCCCTATTCCCGAAGCGCTTATTTTGGTTGATGGGCAGCGATTTTAGCTTGCTCCATCCAACCAATATAAAGCCCCTATACACTCTGTGCATAAGTAGATTAACTCATCGACACATTAATTAGGGGTGCGGCTCATCTTGCTTAATTTTTGTAAGAATAATGGCGATGTCTACGACTAGCTAAGCCTACGCGTCGTTGCCTACTGTAGGTTATTACCTCAAGCAACGTCACTACCAAAGCAAATAGGTTTATTTAAAACGTCTTTTGCGTCTAGCTGCCACTGCCTTACGTTTGCGTTTTTCCAACGGTGTTTCAAAGTGCCGATGATATTTTACGTCAGCCAATATGCCAGCTTTGGAAACCTGGCGTTTAAACCGACGTAAAGCTGAATCTATTCCTTCGTTCTCTCCTAGAACAACCTGAGTCATTCTTGCCTTATCCTCATAATCAATAGTTTCCATTGTAATAGTAGCCTCAACCTTAGTAAAACCCCCCTGAACAAAGCCATAATTGGGAGGCCATTGGTTTGGTTGAGATTGGTTATGTGTGCTTCAAGCTTGTTGAAATCGGCATTTAGCTGCAAGTTTAATGCAGTGCCCTAATGCACCTCAATCTGAATTAAAAACAGGGTAAAAGGATCGTGTGAAATTTTCTTGACTCTACTATTTTTAAAAGTTGATTCTGCCCTGATTGAATAATTTATATCCGACTGTTAATGCAGTGAAAGCAACCAATAAATTCCATAAACTAGTCGATCTAAAAATTACTCCACCACTCAAGAAAACTAGTATTATACCAATACCTAACAAAATCCATCCCAACTTGCTGGCCTCTGTGTGAAAAAACACGAGTGTAAAAGCACCTGCCATCATTGCTAAAACTGAGGCTGTAGCAGGTAAGCTACGGGAAAAAGAATAGTAACTGCTGACAAATATGATGTTTTGAGTAAAAAAATATAAGCCTGTAAAAAGCAGGATTAAACCTATAAGTTTGATGAACAACCTGTCCATAGTATTTGTATATTATTTTTAGTAGCTGAACCTAATTTTATTCCGATTATACTGAAGTTTTTCAACTCCTACTAAATTTTACGTAAAATTATTTTAACTTTAATCAAGTAAATATACGGAAATGAGCTGGGCTGTCTGGGGGTGTTGGTGTAAGTAAAGCTGATTACAGAAAGTACTTCTTGCCAGGGTGCGATCGAGGTGCTTTAATAGCGATCGCATTCCACAAAACTTTCCTACATACAAGACACTCACTCGATATCAGATATTGCTGTCGGTGTTCATAAAATTACAGACTCAAAACATTTAACTCAAAGGTATGACAAGCTAGTAGCATATCCTTGACACTAAATTCTCCCAAACAGCTAAATAGGAGTATATATGGAGCCAATTATTGCTATAGTCTTAGCCCTTATAGGTTATGCCTTAGGTTCTGCAAAACTGATTAATCAAGGTAATGAAGCTTTAGTGGAACGCCTGGGACGGTATCATCGAAAACTTAAGCCAGGACTAAACTTTATTGTTCCCTTGGTGGATCAAATTGTCATGGAAGATACTACGCGAGAGCAGTATGTAGACATCAAACCCCAGAGTGTGATTACCAAAGATAATATTTACGTAGAAGTAGACGCGATTGTATACTGGCGGATTATAGATATTGAAAAAAGCTTTTACGCTATTGAAGATCTTCAAGGAGCATTGACACAGCTGGCCACAACGACTTTGCGGGAAATCATTGCTCAAAACACCCTTGAGCAGACCAACGTCTCTAGGGCGGAGATGGACAAAGCTATCTTAGATCAGCTCAATGAAATCACGGCAGATTGGGGAGTACAAATTCTGCGGTTAGATCTTCAAAGAATAACTCTACCTGAGAGTGTACGTAAATCTAGGGAAGATGAGCAAGCTGCTGAAATCAAAAAACGGGCACTGATTACCGAAGCGGAAGGACAAAAGGAAGCTGCTATTCGCAAAGCAGAAGGAACTATGACTTCAGTTGAAATCATTGCTAAAGCCTTACGTTCCAATCCAGAAAGTAAGGAAATTCTCCGGTATCTCGTGGCTCAAGATTATGTCAAGGCTAGCCAACAACTCGGTGAGAGCAATAATGCCAAAATCGTCTTTGTAGACCCAGCTAACTCGACTGAAATGTTTCAAGAGTTAATTGCTGAGTCAGTGAATAACGAAGATCGTCCCAAAAAGTCGGAAAATGGGGCTACTTAAGAGCAGCTGCACTGGCGGCGCACCATCCGCTAGCAATGAAATAAACACTTTCTTGTGACACTCCCTACTCCCCATTCCCCATGTTTCTTAAGAATCACGCTGTGTGGTTTGTCGGAATATTGCATCGGCTACCCAGGAAACATCGCGTATTTCTTGAACATCGTGAACTCGGAGGATATCAGCCCCATTCACGATCGCAGCACAACAAGCTGCTGCGGTTCCCCAAACTCGTGCCTTGGGATCTGGTTGATTGAGAATCCGACCAATAAAACTTTTACGAGATGCTCCTACTAAGATAGGACAGTTGAGTGCCAAGAGCGATCGCAATCGCTGAAAAATTTCTAAATTTTGCTCATAATTCTTCGCAAAGCCAATACCAGGATCGATAATCACTCGATCTCGGTCAACGCCCACAGCAGTTGCAGCCGCGATTTGCTTTTGCAAAAAGCTAAAAATCTCTGCCATCAAATCTTGATAATCAGTCATTTGTTGCATAGTTTGTGGTGTTCCCCGGATATGCATTAAGATAATCGGCACACCTAAACTGGCGATTGTTGGCAACATTTCCGAATCAAAAGTACCGCCAGAAATATCATTAATCATATCTGCCCCAGCTTCTACAGATGCCCTGGCTACGGCAGCACGGGTAGTATCTACAGAAATGGGTACTGAAATTTCCGGTCTGAGTACCTGTAACACCGACAGCACCCGCTCAAGTTCCTCTTGGAGAGTTATTTGCTTTGCCCCTGGTCGAGTTGATTGACCACCCACATCGATAATGTCAGCACCAGCAGCCACCAATGCTTGCGCCTGGACTAAAGCCGCAGAGGTCGTATTAAACTCACCTCCATCGCTAAAGCTATCAGGCGTTACATTCAAAATGCCCATCAAATAAGTCCGCTGTCCCCACTCGAAACAGCGTCCCCGAATTATCAAGTTACTTGGCATAAAAAGAAGTCACGTCGCTTCTCTACGAGACGCTGGGCGTAGCTTGCTTCCCCGCAAGGGGTACGCTCCGAATTCAAAATTCAAAAATTTTTGCTCCCCATAAATAAATTTAGTTGCTCTGTATCCTTTGCGTTTTCGGTCACAAGTCAGAATTCAGAATTCAGAATACTTCACCCATAAAGTTAAAAATCGGAGCTAAGGCTTGCTTTGATATTAGTCATTCCCATGCAGAGCATGGGAACGAGAAAAAGGTACATCAAAGTGACTTATAATTCACAATCCGAGCGAAACTCTCAGCTTCGAGACTTGCTCCTCCTACTAAAACGCCATCAATTTCTGGTTGAGCCATGATTTCATCAATATTATTCGGCTTGACTGAGCCACCATATTGAATTGATACATTTGGATTACTCAATTCGCTACGAATTAAGCCAATTATTCGATTAGCTTCTACAGCTTCACAAGTATCACCAGTGCCGATTGCCCAAATCGGTTCATAGGCTATCACCAAATTGTTCTGATCGATATCTACCAAGCCTTTGTCGAGTTGGAGAGTAATCAGTGATTCTGTTTCTCCCTTGTCTCGTTGTTCTTTAGTTTCACCAACACAGAGAATTGGGGTCAAACCAAACCTTTGAGCTGTTCGGAGGCGCAGATTAACGGTGGCGTCCGTTTCACCAAAGTATTGCCGTCGTTCGCTGTGACCGACAATCACAAAGCGCGCGCCAATTTCTGTCAGCATCGGGGCAGAAATCTCACCCGTGTAGGCTCCATATTCTTCCCAATGAACATTTTGCGCCCCCAGTTGTATACGACTACCGTGTAAATTCCTGGACAAAACGCTGAGGTTGGTGAAAGGAGGGCACAATAGTATTTCACGTTCTTCAGGCGTTTCCTGTAAGTAGGGCAGAAATCCTCGTAAAAAGTCTTCGGACTCTGCCTGGGTTTTGTACATTTTCCAGTTACCGGCAATAACTATTTTTCGCACAGGTAATTTAGTCAAGATCCTAACGCTACTAGATGCATTTTTCACTCTACTACTTTTTCGTACACTCCTCGCCGCTCAAGGATTGAAACTAGCTCTTTACATATGCTCCTCAAATAGCCCAATAACTACAATAAATTTAAAATCCTCACCAAGAGTTGCTCAAATCGGTAAGCTGGTACTGCCAAATCTTCAGGGTAAGCAAATGGGGCAAGTAATAGTTACCCTCACTGGCACAAATCGAATCGATCAAGTTCTGGCTCAGCGAGGCTTCATTTCTTTGGAGGAAGTGCGCTCTTGTACACTGGATGATGTTTTAGTTGATACAGGTGTAACATTGCTATATTTACCTGCTAGCGTTATTAGTCAATTAGGTTTAGTTCAAGGTGGAGAAGTTCAGGTAAATACTGCGGCTAGAGTATAGCAAGGGCGAATTTTCGGAGGTGTTGAATTAAAGATTGCAGAAAGGCAAGGAACCTTTGATTGTTTGGAAATTACAGAAATACCTTCATGTGCTTTTGGGTGTAACGCCAATGGAAGTTTTAGGCTGAGAACCAGACTTGAAAAATCAGAAATTGCAGATTTTACCGATGAATTCTGAGCGCGTTATACAATTTTAGTACTGCGCTCATGGCGATCGCTTTGGGAGAAACTCAGGTATGTGTTAATAATCTATCTGTATGAAAAAGCTTTTATTTATTTGTAGCCAAAATAGACTGCGAAGTCCTACCGCTGAAACTGTGTTTTCTGAATATGAAGGGTTTGAAACGGACTCCGCAGGTTTAGATCGCTACGCTGAAGTACCAGTTTCAACAGAAGCCATTGCCTGGGCTGATATTATCTTTGTCATGGAAAAATTCCATAAAAACAAGCTATCAAAAAATTTTCAGCACTGCCTTAAAGATAAAAAAATTATATGTTTAAATATACCAGATGAATATGAGTATATGGAACCAGCTTTAATTGAGTTGTTAAAACAGAAAGTGCTACCTTTATTAAAAATTAAACAATGAGCATGATAAAAGCTTTTAATTCATACATCAAAAGTATTGAATAAATAAAGCAAATATAGAAATTTATTTGTTAGCAATCTGACTTTTTGGGTTGTTTTACCACCCAGTAGTTAAAAATTACCAGTTATCAGTTACCAATGTTTTCTGATAACTGTTGACTTTTTACAGGTTTAATATGGTAATCTCTAATTTTTATTTGAACATAAACATAGTAATGTCACTACCTCATTTCAGGAGTTTGTTGCAGGATTAATAAAGTATTATATACCTCCTTTTTTAAGTTAGTGTTATTTTGCAGTTCTATAGTAATTTTGTTGAAGCGATCAATGCTTAGACCATTATCTTCGACAATTTTTTGAGAACGAGTACAGTAATTTACTGCAATATCTTGAGCTTTCCTGGGAAGACCATTGATGCTGTTAGAATCATTACAAACAATCTTGGGAATTTCTCCACTGCCAATAAGTTTTTTAATTTCTTCAAACGCGTTTTGACGCGCTGGTTCCATTGCTAGCACGGCTTGGGCATAGCTTTTGATTTCTGTATTGTTAACTGGTGGAGTTTGACCATAAGCTTTTGAACTTGATGAAAAACCGTTGGAAATCAAACCCACAGTGGCTATAACACCGAAAAAGAATGATTGGGAAAAGATTCGCTTTCGGTTAGATTGGTAAAAGAAATGGGAAATTTTCTTCATATTGTGTGTGCTACAGAACTACATCAGGGATTTTATAAGAACTTTGAATTATTTTTGGAGTAGGAAGTTCCAGTAACTGACCAATATCTCAAGCTTTTACATTTATTGTGAACTTCCTCGACATTTTTGACAAAGTTCAATTACTTTAGTTTGGAGTGCTGACATTTCTGATACTCCTTGTTTAAGGCTCACTTCTAACTCTAATAGTAGGGGTAAGCAAGAGATTAACTGCTCTACAGAAAGTAGTTTAATTTCTTGCTGTAAGAAGTAAATGCGTTTGGGGTTACCGATATCAGCTGCTTGAGCGATCGCTTGTTGATTTCGCTCACCACTTTCCATCATAATCTTTACCCATAGCCAGGTGCGAAATTGTCCAATTAATGTCGCCACTATCCGTAATCCCGGCTCAGAAGCATTTATGAGATCGGCTAAGGTAATCAAAGCTTTTGCGGTGTCTCCTGTTCTAATTGCTGCTGCTAATTGTAAACTATTCTGAGTAGTATTTCTTACTAACTTTCTAATGATATCTACGTCTAAAGGTTTATTGATACCTTGGGCATATAGACGCAGTTTTTCCATTTCATTGTAGAGAAGGCGTGTATCATTTCCTACAGACTCAGCCAATAACTCAGCAGTTTTGGCAGTCAGTTTCACGCCCAGAGTTTGAGCTGCTTGATTAACAGATTGCACCAGCAACTCTGTTTTCCAAGGGGGAATATGTGGAAATTCTCGGAACTCGGTAGCAAATTGTTTTAACAATTTCGTAGACTTGAGGCGTTCATCCGGTTTGTTACGGCTGGTAAGCAATAAAAAAGAGTTTTCGGGAATCACTGGTAGCGATCGCCCTAATTCTGCCAATACATTTTCTGGACAGTGCTGGAAAAGAGTGGTGTTAATCAGCCAAACCAAGCGCCCACCAGCACCAAAAGTTGGCGTCATCGCCTGATTTAACGCTTGGATTGCAGCATCAGCTTGATCCGGCAAAAACGAAGTGTAGTTAAAACTAACCCATTGGGGATCGAGGACGCGATCGCGCAGCATAGCGATCGCTTTTTCCATAGCAAAATCATCCTCACCCCAGTAAACGTAGATTGGCATAGATTAATCTCCTAATGGGGAAATTGGGCATGGGGAAGAGGACAAGGGGACAAGGTGAATTAGGGACAAGGGGAAAGACTGATTGCAAGTTTTCTCCTTGTCTCCTTGTCCCCTCATCTCCCCATGCCCAATTCCCAAAAACTAAATACTTTTGAAATCATTCTCTTAATCTGGATAATTTTCCCTAAAATCTATCAAGTGAGAGCGTGAGGCTATGAAGATTGGACGACAACTATCAAACTTACTTAAATCGGTTAGCACGGCTGACGTTGCCAGAAGCCTATAGATCCCAAGCCCAGCATATCCAGGAATCTTCTAAATTTCAGGCAAATTCTGGGGTGAGAGAAGCAGCGTCCTTTCCTGGCTATACGTTAATTACACCGCCTGCTGAAGAAGAATCAGAAAACTCTGCTTTCTATGCCAAATTACAGATTTACCAACAGGAACTTTTGCAGTTACCTGTAAACCGTGATTTGATTGTGCCCTTACCTCCTGCTAGCTTCCATCTGACTTTAGCGGATTTAATTTGGGACAATGCTTTTCTTGATGCCAGCGAAAAAAATCCCAAATTCGATCAAGAGTTACACTCTTGTGTAGCGGAAATCTTCCAGCAATATCAACAATCGATGACAAACAGGAATCATCCGATCAAATGGCAAATGCTGGGACTGATACTGATGCCAAGAGCTGTAGCTGTTTGTTTAGTGCCTCAGGATGAACGCTGCTATGAGGAAATTATTCAATTTCGCCGAACAATTTATCAAAACCCGAAGTTAATCGCTTTGGGTATCGAGCAGCACTATCACCTGACAGCGCATATTACATTAGCCTATTTTGGGGAAATTCCATCTGATTTAGACCGTACAAACTTCAGTACGCTCCTTTCTGAGTTGAATCAACAATGGTTGTTGAATTTGCCAGAATTTTTGATCGATCGCGTCGAATTGCGGAAGTTTGACGACATGACACACTATTATCGTGAACCAGACTGGCCAGTTTTAGAATTTTGACCTGAGACAAGTATTTTCCAACAAATAAACTTGTCTTGAAAATAGGGTATCGGGTATTGACCAAACAGGGCATTGGGCATTGTAAAAGAGTTTTTTAGTAGGGTGCGTTAGCCTTTGGCTAACGCACCATTTTATTTAATTTCTAGTATTCAATGGTAGTGAGCGAAGGCTAGCACTGAATACTACTTATTGAAAATGGCATCAGCGGAAATTTTCATTTTTCAAATCTTTCTTAGAGGTTATTTGAAAAGTGGTTGATTATGATTTTACGCACTTATAGATCCCCCCTAACCCACGCCAGTCGCTTCACTTGGGGAGACCTCAAGACCGCGCTGGCTTCTCTTAAAAAGGGTGGAACCGGAATCAAAGTCTTTCTTTACAAGGGTGAGCTTCGTTGATGCCCATAATGACCGATCGCCAAATAACTGCGGCGATCGCACTCGGCAATGCGATATTGTATTATTACTTAACTTATTTAGCAGAACAATCCCGTCTCAATTTTTGAAAAATCCAGGCTAAGCATCGAACTTTTGAGATCAATCCTTTAGCAATCAATATAGAAGGCTGGGATGATACAACCCGGAAGTCAAAATAGTATCACCTATAGACGCGTTATTCACTTAAGTCATGTCATTGACTTGGATATTCCCCAATGGCCTGGCGACCCCCCAGTAGAACTTGAAACTGTGGCTGAATTGAACAACGATGGCTATTACCTGCGGCGTTTTTCCCTGGGGGAACATAGCGCCACTCATATCAATGCTCCTAATAGTTTTTATAGTCATAGTATCGGAATTGACCAATACCCAGCCCAGTCTTTGATCGTGCCTGCGGTAGTCATAGATATCCGTGAAATCGTCAAAGCTAATTTTAATTATGCCCTGGCGATCGCTGATGTTCTGGCTTGGGAAGAACAATACGGTGAAATTCCTGCTGGCTGCATAGTTATATTGAATACTGGTTGGCAAAAGAAGTGGTTTGATAAAAATGCCTTCTTCAATCAGGATGCTGAAGGAATCAGCCACTTTCCAGGGTTTGGCATTGATGCCACCCAATTTTTACTTCAGCAACGGCAAATTGCTGGGGTAGGAATTGATACTCACGGTGTAGACCCAGGACAGGATAACAGCTTGGCTACTAACCGCTTGGTGTTAGAACAACCGCGCATTGTGCTAGAAAATCTCACCAATTTGGATCAGCTGCCACCTAAGGGTAGCACGCTAGCGATCGGAATTCTGAGGTTGCGTGGTGGTTCCGGTTCTCCTGTAGGGGTTTTGGCATTTGTACCTTAGGGCAATAGGCAAGAGGCAATGGGCAAGAGGTAAGAAAAGAAGGCAATAGGGGAATTCCCATAATTAAAATTAGGGGATTTTAAGAAGGACGCATTAAAACATCATGGCAAGCGACTTCATTTCAAATGTTTAGTTTTCACCATAATTAAAATTAGGGGCAAGGAGTCCGATTATTCAGTCAGGTTGTTTTTGCTATTGCCTATTGCCTTTTAATCCTAAATTCTGACTTGACGATAACGTAGAAAGCAAGCAAACTTAGTACACAAAATCCACTGAATTATCAGTCGGAGGTCTTTGTGATGATAACTCCGCTATCTTGCCGCAATTTCATAGACGGTCAATGGTTGACCGCTGTAGGGGAAGCAACTCTCGAAAGCCGCAACCCCGCTGACAAAAACGAACTTGTTGCCACATTTCCCCGTTCCCAAGCCAAGGATGTAGATACAGCGGTAGCCGCCGCCCGCCAAGCCTACCAAACTTGGCGCCAAGTCCCAGCCCCAGCTAGGGCAGAATACATTTTTCGCGTCGGGGAAATATTACTCCAACACAAAGAAGAACTTGCCCAGTTAATCAGTCGAGAAATGGGTAAACCCCTTACAGAAGCCAGGGGAGATGTACAAGAAGGTATTGATTGCGCCTTTTATACTGCTGGCGAAGGACGGCGACTTTTCGGGCAAACCACACCCTCGGAAATGCCGAATAAATTCGCCATGACGGTGCGAATGCCTATAGGTGTCTGCGCCTTAATTACCCCTTGGAATTTTCCTGTGGCCATTCCTTGCTGGAAAGCTATGCCAGCATTGGTGTGTGGGAATACAGTCATCCTCAAACCTGCCGAAGATACATCTGCCTGTGCAACTAAATTAATTGAAATTTTCCAACAAGCAGGTTTACCGCCAGGAGTAGTTAACTTGGTGCATGGTGTGGGAGAAGAGGCGGGGAAAGCTTTAGTTGAACATCCCGGTGTTGATTTGGTGTCCTTTACTGGTTCTTCCCAAACCGGTGCTTTTGTGGGCGCGACTTGCGGACGCACTCACAAGCGTGTCTGTTTGGAAATGGGCGGCAAAAATGCCCAAGTGGTAATGGAAGATGCCGATTTGGAACTAGCTTTAGATGGTGCAGTCTGGGGTGCTTTTGGCACAACCGGTCAACGCTGTACGGCTACGAGTCGCCTAATTTTGCATCGGGATATCAAGGAAAAATTTACTGCTATGCTTTATGAGCGTGCCAGTAAGTTACGCTTGGGTGCTGGCAATGACCCCGATACAGATATCGGCCCGATAATCAATGAAAAGCAACTCCAACAGGTAAGCAAGTATTTAGATATTGCCCGTGAGGAAGGAGCAAAAGTTTTAATTGGTGGGGAAATTGCATTTACTGGCGAATTAAAAAATGGTTACTTTTTTCAACCGACTATTTTGGATGATGTAACTCCCAATATGCGAGTTGCCCGTGAAGAGATATTCGGCCCGGTGGTGGCATTGATTGAGGTGAGTTCTTTTGAAGAAGCGATCGCCATTCTCAATGATACCAATTATGGTCTTTCTTCTTCCGTTTATACCCGCGATATCAACCGCGCTTTTACTGCCATGCGCGACATCGAAGCAGGTATCACTTATATTAATGGCCCTACCATTGGTGCAGAAGTACACTTGCCTTTTGGTGGTGTCAAACAAACCGGTAACGGACACCGTGAAGCTGGAACCACTGCTTTAGATGTGTTCACAGAATGGAAAAGCGTTTATGTTGACTTTTCTGGAAGTTTGCAACGCGCCCAAATAGATAACCGAATTAGTCATTAGTCATTAGTCATTAGTCATTTGTAATTCGTAATTAAGGGGACAGAGGAATTCAATTACTTTGTTTTTTAAGCCACCCTATTGATGGATGGAGTGACAATTACGAATTACAAATTAGTGTAGATAAAGCACTTCCAAATAAAAAAATATCCAATTAACTTTTGTGGGGTGGGCATCTTGCCCGCCCAGTCAAGATGGCGGGCAAGATGCCCACCCTACAAGATTGAATAATTTATTTTTTGGAGTTCCCTAATTCGATTTTGCAGTTGAATCATCAGTAATTCTAAAAACTATATGTTAAGTATTCCTGTAAACCTAAATTTACCTCGGACACCGCGCCTAATAACTTCTTTGCCTGGGCCTCGCGCTCAAGCAATTGTACAACGCGATCGCGCTGTAACTTCTCCTTCTTATACCCGCGATTATCCCTTAGTGGTGGCTCGCGGTGAAGGTTGTATGGTGGAAGATGTGGACGGCAATGTGTTTCTGGATATGACCGCAGGTATCGCCGTCACCGCCACCGGACATGCACACCCGGAAGTTGTCAAGGCAATTCAAGAACAGTCGGCGCGTTTGCTGCACATGTCGGGGACGGATTTTTATTATGAACCAATGGTGGAATTGGCAGAAAAATTGGCTGTTCGCGCCCCCTTTCCCCAGCCAGAGAATAACGCTGGGTTTCCAGCAAAAGTATTTTTTACCAACTCTGGGGCAGAATCCAACGAAGGGGCGATTAAATTAGCTAGATATTACACCAAGCGATCGCTAATCGTTGCATTCTTAGGCGCATTTCACGGACGCACCTATGGGGCAATGTCTCTGACTGGTTCCAAAGCCGTGCAACGAGCCAACTTCGGCCCTTTAGTTCCTGGGGTGACTCATATTCCCTACGGCACTCATGCCAGCTTAGATTACTTAGAAAAACAGCTATTTACTACAGTTTTACCACCGCAAGAAGTAGCGGCAATTGTAGTCGAAGCAATTCAAGGCGAAGGTGGGTATATCGTACCAGAGGATGGTTTTTTAAAACGGATTCGTGAGATATGCGATCGCCACGGTATTTTGATGGTAGTGGATGAAGTGCAAGCCGGGATGGGGCGGACAGGTCGGCTATTTGCGATCGAGCATTGGGGAGTCATGCCTGATATTATTACTACCGCCAAAGGTATCGCTAGCGGTCTGCCTTTAGGAGCGATACTTGCTAGACCAGAGTTAATGACTTGGCCTCCTGGTTCACACGCTACCACATTCGGCGGCAATCCCGTAGCTTGTGCAGCTGGTATTGCCACCCTGGAACTGCTAGAAAGCGGTTTAATGAGCAACGCTACCGAGATGGGAGAATTATTACAAACTGGACTTACCGAATTACATCAAAAATTTCCCAGAGTCTCGCCCCCACGCGGTAAAGGTTTAATGGTTGCGGTGGATTTATTGGATGAAGCAGGTAATCTGGATTATAAACTGCGCGATCGCCTAATCCAAGAATCTTTTTTACGAGGTTTATTATTGCTAGGTTGTGGCAAAGCAGCAATTCGTTTTTGTCCGCCTCTAATTATCGACAGCGACCAAATCCAAACCGCCCTTCAGATTCTCTCACAGATATTGTAATCTCACACAAAAACTCTTTGCGCCCACCGAAGTTCAGATTGGCAAAAGCCGCCGCTGCGACTTCTCTGTGCGACTCTGCGTGAAAAAATCATCCCATCAACATTATGAAACCCGAAATCGCCCTTCATCTCTGGAAATTACTCTGGCAAGAATACAGCACCAGAGTAAATCATGCCCGTACCTACCAGCAAATGATTACCGCTGCGGGTGGGAGTGTCGCCAACGACCACATCGCCTTTCGGTCTTTGCGTCTATTTGTAGATAGTCCACAGGGTAAAATTAACCTGGGCATTGGTTACCTCGAACAAATTGTACAAGCTTTAGGTTATGTTGCGGCTGGAGAGTATAATTTTGCTCAAACTCATCTGTATGCCCGTCATTATCATCATCCTCAGCAAGAGGAATTTAACTTACCCAAACTATTTATCAGCGAGTTGATTGTTGATGAATTGCCTAGCAATATTGCTCAAATAATCTCTCAAACAGTATCTTCAATCGAATATAAACTCACCTCACCTGTTAATTCTCTTCTAGAAAAAGAAGAAAACATTGAAACCATCGCCAAACAACTCCAACAAATATTTACCCGTCCTTGGCTACTTCCCTGGCGTTCTGTTGTTGAAGAGGTGAATCAGGTTACTCAGTATGGGGCTTGGGTATTGCTGCACGGTTATGCTGTCAACCACTTTACAGGCTACGTTAACGGTCAGAACACCGCAAAATATCCAGATATAGAAACTACCGCCAGTAGTTTGGCTAATTTAGGCGTACCAATGAAAGCAGAGATAGAAGGAAATGTTGCCTGTGGTTTGCGCCAAACCGCAACTCAAGCAGTAACCGAAATGGTAACAGTGTTAGATGATAACACTGGTGCAGAAATTCAGATTCCTTGGACTTACGCCTACTATGAAATTGCCCAGCGCTATCCAGTGGAAGTGGAACCTGGAAAGCAGGTACTTTTTGATGGTTTTTTAGGGAGTAATGCTCAGCAATTGTTTGAAATGACGCGTTTACAGCGTATTTCAGCCAAATGAAGCACACGGGTAGGGCTATAGGGGTGTGAGGGTGTAGGTGGCTCAAACCCTTACACCCAGCCTCAACAGTTAACAATTCAAAATTCAAAATGACGCTCGCAGACACGGCTTAGCTGCGCTAACAAAATTCACGCATTAAAGACAATTTCAGACGAAGAGGAGTGCGGTCTTGGGGTCTCCCCAAGAGGAGCAACTCCGGGGGATTTAAACCCCGACTGAAACTGGGGCTACCTGTAGAGGTAGGGGTCTTAAACCCTTTTATTTACGATAACTTTTGTGCGTAAGTCCTGTTTAACTCAAACTTGCGAAATCAATCGCGGTCTTCCTCTTCCTCATCATTGCGGCGATGTCTGTACTCGCGGTCTTCATCGTCGTCATTGCCGCGATACCTGTACCCGTAGTCTTCGTCTTCGTCATCTTCGCTGCGATATCTATATTCACGGTTTTCATCGTCGCCTTCGCTGCGATATCTATATTCACGGTCTTCATCGTCGCCTTCGCTGCGATATCTATATTCGCGGTCTTCATCGTCGTCTTCGCCACGATCGCTGTATAGGGTGCGATCGCGATTATCCCACTCTTCATCACGTCGTTTCTGCCTGCCACCGACTATATTCCTAAATAAATCGCCTATTCCCATAATTTTTTTCCTCGTGAGTTGGCGAATCCCCTAATCTAGGATCACTTTAGTAGTTTGTCTAATGCCCATAGCAGATAAATCTTCCACCAGGTGTAGATAAAAATAAAATTGCCCCTATCTTTGGAAGTGTAATAGGCTAATCATAAAGGTTTTCTTAAATTCTGATTTTTGATTCTAAATTTTCAATTCTTACTTATGTCTAATCTGCCACCACTCAATACAGACACAATTTGGGCAATTCTCAACGAGAAGCTAGATGATGCCACAGTTAATCAGTTGCTATGGCATTATTTAGGCTATCGCTATGATTCATCAACTGAACAATGGGATAATAGCCAAGTTGCCCCAGAATGGCAAGATGAGTACCCACAACCACCGGATTTTATTGACTCTCGCCCTGCAACAGTCAAGTTAACTCGTTCGATTCCTACTGAAAATAAACAATTACTCAAACAAAAATTGGGCTTCAAAGGTTACAAAATTGGTGAATTTGGCCCTCGGCAAACTCGCAGGGCGACAGCAGCGAATTGGCTGTTAAGTTATCTGCAACTAAATAGCAGCACAAGTGATTAAAAATTCAAAAATTAAATTCCCTGAATTTATTTCAGGGAATTTAATTTTTGACACACTTTTTATTACCGACTATTACACGCTGCCCAGTTATAATTTTTCATTTACTTTAACTTATAAATTTTAATTTTTGCCTTTTTCAATTGATTGTATTTTTAATTTATCTAAGATATTTTAACTAAATTAATAGTAGAAAAAAGTCTAAATTACGAAAAAATAGCTAAATTCGCGAAAAATATTTGTTAATTATTCCTGAAGATAGAAGCACTCATTATCCAATTCATTCTCTAGAGCGATTTGCAAATTTAATTAATCATCAGAGAATGCTTCTATAAATCCTTGATCTTACAAACACTTCTATGGCAGAGCCAATTGAATTTAATTTATTTGCACCATACAACAAAGGAGCCGCATTAATTGGTTCTTTTTCTGATTGGCAAGAAATTCCAATGGAGAAAGGTGAGGATGGTTATTTCCGCACAAATGTTGAACTAGAAGATGGCGTTTATCAATATAAATTCCGCGTCCAAACAAATTCATGGTTTTTTGAAGCAGAACAATGGGTTGATGTCACAGACCCTTATGCAACTGATATAGATGAAGCGGGTGGAAAAGATAACGGTATTGTCCGCATCAAAGATGGGCAAAGAATTGTTGATACCTATGTTTGGCAACATGATGATAAACCTTTACCTGCTGACCACGAACTAGTTATTTATGAACTGCATGTTGGTGATTTTTCTGGTGGAGAAGATGACCCTTATGCACGAGGCAAATATAAACATGTTGTTGAAAAGTTAGATTATTTGTGTGAATTAGGAATCAACGCTATTGAGTTGATGCCAATAAAAGAATATCCTGGCGATCATAGCTGGGGTTATAATCCCCGCTATTTCTTTGCAACAGAATCTAGTTATGGTTCTACTGCTGAATTAAAAAATTTGGTTGATGAGTGTCATGCTAGAGGTATTCGTGTAATTATTGATGGTATTTATAACCACTCAGAAGCATCTAGTCCGTTAACACAAATTGATCATGACTATTGGTATCATCACTCTCCCCGTGACCCTGATAATAACTGGGGACCTGAGTTTAATTATGAACATTACGACGAAAATTTAGATATTTATCCAGCACGGAAATTTATTGGCGATACAATCCGTTATTGGGTTCAGGAATATCATTTTGATGGTATTCGCTATGATGCAGCACGGCAAATTGCTAACTATGATTTCATGCACTGGGTTGTGCAAGAAGCCAAAAATGCTGCTGGTCCGAAGCCTTTTTATAATGTTGCCGAACACATTCCTGAAACTACCAGCATTACCAATGTCGATGGGCCAATGGATGGTTGCTGGCACGACAGTTTTTATCACTGCATTTTAGAGCATATCTGCGGCGATACATTTGATTTAGAGCGCCTTAAAGATGTTATTGATTGCAAACGTCAAGGTTTCTTGGGTGCTACTAATGTGGTAAATTACCTCACTAACCACGACCATCATCATCTCATGGTTGAATTGGGGAACCGTGAGATTTTTGATGAAGAAGCCTTTAGGCGGATTAAATTAGGAGTGGCTATCCTAATGACTGCTATGGGTGTGCCTTTGATTTGGATGGGTGAGGAATTTGGCGAGTATAAACCTAAACAACCTGAATCAGCTAAAATCGATTGGACGCTGTTGGGTAATGATTTAAATCGTGGTTTGTTTGAATATTACAAAGGCTTAACCAATCTGCGTAAAAGTAATCATGCTCTCTACACAGAAAATATTGATTTCATCCACGAAAATCCAGAAGCAAAAGTGTTAGCTTATAGCCGTTGGAATGAGGAAGGTTCTCGTGTAGTTGTGGTGGCGAATTTCTCAGAAAATTTCCTAGCTGGCTATCATGTTCCTAACTTTCCTAACAGTGGTACATGGCACGAATGGACGGCGAATTATGATGTCGAAGCTGGCGATGATGGCATTATCGCTGATTTCGGGCCATACGAAGCTAAAGTGTTTGTGTGGCAGTAAGTATAGCAGGGAACAGGCAATAGGCAATAGGCAACAGGTTTGAAATACTAGTTTGCAGGCAACATCTCAATAACTGAAAACAGGGGGAAATATCACCCCCTTTAAACTGAAACAGGACTTACGCAAAATTATGAAAAAACGAACCACAAAGGACACAAAGAACACAAAGAAATAAAAGTTTCAGAGAGTTTTTGCGTAAGTCCTATGAAAGTTGAAACTTCAACAGTTGTGTCACTGATTTTAATTACGGGATATGGAACTGTTCCCTGTTGCCCGTTCCCTTTTAATTGCGATCGCTAGTGATATGTTTCTCTTAAGAAGTTTGCATAATTCGCCCTAACCGTCATAGTAGTAGGATGACTGACACCTAAAGTTTGTTCACAAATTTTCAAAGCTTGCTCAAACAACGGTTTGGCTTTCCTGTAGCGTCTTGTATGACGGTAGAGTGCTGCTAGGTTGTTCAGACTAATGGCGACATCAGGATGGTTGTCTCCCAGCAGACGTTTAGTCAGTTCCAAAGCTTGCTTATAGAAGGGTTCGGCTTCGCTGTAGCGTCCTGTGGATTCGTAGAGTTGCCCTAAGTTGTTCAGGCTAGTAGCAACATCGGGATGTTCTTCTCCCAGCAGGCGTTTTCTCAGTTTTAAAGCTTGCTTCAGCAAGGGTTCGGCTTCGCTGTAGCGTCCTATATAACAGTACAATGCTCCTAAATTGTTGAGGCTAGTGGCGACGTGGGGATGTTCTTCTCCCACCAAGCGTTTCCAAAGTTCTAAAGCTTGCTGATACAAAGATTCGGCTTTGCTATAGCGTCCTGTAGATTCATAGACTAATGCTAAATAGCTCACATTAGTAGCGACATCGGGATGTTCTTCTCCTAGCAGGCGTTTTCTCACTTTTAAAGCTTGCTCAAACAAGGGCCCGGCTTCGCTATAGCGTCCTGTAGATTCGTAGAGTAATGCTAAATTGTTTAGGCTAGTGGCAACATCAAGATGGTTGTTTCCCAGCAGACGTTTTCTCAGTTCCAAAGCTTGCCTATACAAAGGTTCGGCTTCACTGTAGCGTCCTGTAGATTCGTAAAGTCCTGCTAAATTGTTCAGACTAGCAGCGACATAAGAATGTTCTAAACCAAGATGATTTTGAGTTAGTTTTACACACTGTTGTAAGCAAAATTCTGCTTGCTGATAAAGTCCTTGACCTTGATAAAACCAGGCTAATTTAGTAAACAGAGTAATTATATTTTCATCGCCTAGATACTGAAATAGGTGGGTTGCAACTTCTGTAATGTGTGGGATATGTGGAGTGAAATTGAGAATATCTTCAGGGTTAAGCTGTTGCGGAATTAGCTTTGCTACTTCTAACATCATGGCTGCAAATTTAGTTTTTGCTTCATCCGCTTCATTTGAATTATCCAACTTGATTCGGAAAAGTTGCCGAATTAGGGAATTTAGATGATAAAGTCCTTGACTTTTCTGTTGTAGTAAATGCAATTCCAGTAAATCGGCGATCGCTTTTTCATTGAGTTCTCGTTTTTTTTCATCTTCTACCGTCTCCACAGATAAAGGAATGTCAGCTAAAGCACACAAACTGAGCAAACAGCCAAAGCTTTTTGCATTCTCATCCAACTGTTCCCAACTTAATTCAAAAGCTTCAGCTACACCATATTCATAATCCATCAATGAGTCAGCATTGACTACTGCTTCATGTTCCTCTCGCTTTTTTTCTAGCAGCTTCAGCAGTGTTTCTAGAGACAAATTGGGCATTTTATCAAGATATCGCCCCACTAACTCTAAGGCTAAAGGTGAATATCCCAAAAATTTACAAATTCTTCTCGCAACCCAAGCTTCTTGTTGCAGTCGTTCCCGAACCACTAGCGATTTTAATAATTTCATCGCCGCTAATGGTTTGAGGACATCTAATTCGCTATTATATTTTGCGCTCAGGTAAGCTTGTAACTTTTCTAGTTTGCCCTGACTGTTGGAAATAGCTAATTCAGGATAATTCTGGGCAAATTTGTCATATAGCTCACCTATCAACTTTTTGAAAGTAGGAATATCAACGTTTAATTCGCTGGCAAGTTGAGCTTCAGTTTTACTTAAGTTTTCAGTCTTAAAATAGTTTACAAAAGCTGCCATTTGCTCAAAGGATAAGCGAGTAGTAGCAGCTTCTTTGGCTAGAAAATTAGCCCATTGCATAAACAGTTTGTCAGCTTTATTTCTGATTCTACTTTGTCTCGATTTGCAAATCTCCTCTCTTTAAGGTAAAGATACATTTGCATAGAAAAATTTTAAAGCAGTGGCTAGCTTTAGCCATTGTCAGTTAAGCCTCAGAAGGTCAATGTTGAGCCTCAGAAGGTCAAAGTTGAGCCTCAGAAGGTCAATGTTGAACCTCAGAAGGTCAATGTTGAACCTCAGAAGGTCAATGTTGAACCTCAGAAGGTCAAAGTTGAGCCTCAGAAGGTCAAAGTTGAGCCTCGGAAGGTCAAAGTTGAGCCTCAGAAGGTCAAAGTTGAGCCTCAGAAGGTCAAAGTTGAGCCTCAGAAGGTCAATGTTGAGCCTCAGAAGGTCAATGTTGGCATTTGGAACTCGAAATAAGTAAGCGATCGCTCCTTCATATCTAAAGTACAGTGAAAAATAGAGCGTAGGCTTAGCCCGTCGTAGACATCGCTATTTGAAGTTACGGGCGATCACTGCTAAAGTTTGAACTGATATAGGACTAGTATTTGATTTTTGAAATTACTCGTAGAGGCAGGGAACAGGGAACAGGCAATAGGCAACAGGCAATAAACCAAAACGAATTAGAGCCAGGGCGAATGGAATTCGCGGCTACACAAACAAAGTCCGCCTGCGCGGACTAAGGGAAAATTCCAAGTTTGAAACCCACGCAGGTGGGTTTTGCCAGTGTAGACGCGGTTTCCAACCGCCGATATAACTGTTCGGTTAAGGTAAGAGACGCGATAAATCGCCGTCTCTACCAAGGACTGATATTGTACAGACGGCGATTTATCGCGTCTTTGGGATTTATTGCAGACTAAAATCTAAAATCTAAAATCCAAAATCGTATTATGGTGATTGATTTAAGGCCCACTTCAACCACTGACTAAAGGAACTGACAAAATTCAGCCTTTTAACTCCAGGCGCACGGGCAGCGGCGAGTCCATCAACGGCGACTAATGCGGCGTATTGCAAGCCCAAAAAACTATCAACTGCGGCATAAGGGCCACCAAGGGTAATCGCCCCTGCTGCATACATCTGTCCTTTGTCGCTACGCATATCTACCAGTTCAAAATTGTTCGCTACAGCCAATCGCCCTAGGTTATTCAGTGGCAAGTTGTAATGTTTGACAAAATCTTCTAGTAGGGGACTAGCATTTACTTTGGCATCCAGTCCGGTAGCATCAACAATAAAGTCAGCTATTAACTTCATTTCCCCAAAGCTTTTTTCTCGGATGTGGGTAATAGTTCGGTTTTGAGGATCTCGTTCTACGTCCAGCACTTCACCGAAAGTAATTTGATACCAGCCTTCGCTGATCCCTTGGGCAGTAATTTGCTGCCAATCGTGACGGTCGGCGGTGGTGGTACCACCCCAATCTGCTAGTAAGCTTTTGCGTTCATCGGGGCTGGCTTTTTCTAACATTACCCGGAGTTCGCCGCCCCAACAAGCTTTAGGCCAGTTAAAGGGTTGAAATTCGTAATGATTTTTGACTAGGCGTTGGGCATTTTGAAATTTGTTGCCTTGGGGTTTAGGCGATCGCATTAAATGTAAAACTGAAATATTCCGATTTCGCTTTCTGGCTTCAAAAATGCGCTGCAAAATCCGCGAAGCCACAATTCCCCGTCCCCGAATCAATACTGTCCCACCGTGTTGCTCTAATTGCTGATAAACATGATCGTGTGCTTCGTAAGCATTCACAACAGTTTTAAAGTCTTGATATTTTTCTCTATAAGCCTGCAAATCTGGGAGAAACTGAATTGCGGGATATCCAGTAGCTAAATGTAAATAACGACTAACTAAAAAAGCATAATTTCCTGGGGCGCGAGAATAGGCTACGCAATACCTACCATCATCGGTTTTGCGAATTCCCCGAACTCGCCCATAGCGATAAATTTGGTTCCAGCCAATGCGCTTGGCCTCTCTGTCTATGGAATTAAAGACGTTACCGGAACGAGGTGTATAAGTTTCGGCAAATGTTGGTTCAGCAAACACCTGCCACAAATATTTAAATGCTGACTTCATGTGTCCCTTAGCAAAGTCAGCCCAAGCTTCGCGCAAGGCATAACTAGGCCAGCCCCAAATATTATCAGGGCAAGAATCGGAATTAGACCGCAGTCTTTCATGTAGGGGAATTTGGGAATTCATACACAGGCGCTTATAACGGGCATAAGGTTCCGCCTCTAATCCCACAGCTACAATCTTCTGGGCACGCACACCACTAAGTCGCAGCAAATCAACCCAAACAAAGCTACCCAGTCCTGCCCCGATCGCTACATAATCAGTTTCATCCACTGGTAGCCCAGTAGCATAAAGCGCTAGCACGGGGACTTTTTGTGCTTGAAAAGCTGGTGGCGGAAAATTAGTACCTGCGGTGATCCCAGGCTGGGCTACAGGCAAACTAGGGTCTGGGATATTAGTATTTGGGTTGAAGTGAATCGTCGAAGGAGGGCTGGTATCTGGTTCGGTGGCGTTAGCAGCAAACCTGATTGTGATCACATAGGGGCCGATTTGCAGCGTATCGCCATTAGCCAGAACACTGTGGTTTTGTTGTTTACCGTTGACATAGATACCGTTAACGCTGCCTTGGTCGATCGCTACCAGATGATTTTGTTCCCAGTCAATTAGGGCATGGTAGCGAGAAACTTCATTACTATTGAGCAACATCCTGGAAACCCGCTGCCCTCCAAGTTCAGCAGGTAACCGCCCGAATTCCCGACCAAAGGCGATCGGTATACTCAACATTGGTTCTCGCCGTTCTCCTGTTGCCGGATCTTCCCAACTTAATTGGATTTGTAGGTGATTAGTCATTGGTCATTAGTCATTAGTCATTAGTCAAAACCCTTCGGGTAGGGAAAAGGGAAAAGGGAAAAGCACGGATCTTTCCTTTCCCCTTTGCCCCTTACCCTTTCCCCAAGGCGAAGCCATCTCCCTAACTCCCAGGCGCTACCAACACACTCACTGCCGCAGCCAAAGATGTACCACACCAAGGACAGCCAATTTGCAGATTCTCTGGTGGGGAAACTTTGTAACATTTGGAACATTTTAAACCATAAACTCCTGGTGGTGGCGCGGGGGGTGTCGCTGGATGGTGGTGATGGTGATGTCCGATATTCACTGGTGAATGGGGATTTATCACTGGCGCTTGCGGCGGCATCAAAATTGTTGCGGGAATGTTGCCTGTGGAAATATCAGTAACTTTGAGTTGTATTTGTCCCAAAGAGATATTAGTGCCCTCAGCTAAAGGCATTTCACCTTGGACTAGTTGGCGTCCATCAATCAGCGAAGGATTTTGCGATCGCAAGTTCCTAACATAAAAGCGCTGTTGCTGGGGATGAAAAAATATTTCAATATGCAGACCAGATACAGTGGGATTACTCAGAACAATATCGCACCGCAGGGGATCGCGACCGATGCGAACAGTGCCAGGATTTTTACTTGGCTGTTGTTCGTAAATGTTCTGAGTTTTATCTGCACCTGCATCGTGCCACTGTAAAGTTAGTGCGTTCATTGTTCTAACTTTTTAACTCGTATTTTAGCTACTTCAACTTCTTTCTGTGCGATTCCTAACACGATTGAGTGGGCGCAAGCAAGTATTTAGAAAAAACTTCAATAACCTTTATCTTGCGGACGCTAATTTATCAGCAATGCGTGTAGTTTCTGGGAGGCGATATTTCGGTGTGCAGCGTAATACATAGTCAATTGCTGTCGCTAAACTGATTCGATGACCGCTGGAGACGTACAGAGGTTTAACTCCTGTGCGCGATCGCAAAACTGCTCCAATTATTTCACCTTTATGTATGAGCGATCGCCAGTTACCTCTGGTTTCTGGTAATTCTTCATGCTTACCTATCAACAATGACTTAGCTACACCAATTGTCGGTATATCTATAAGTACTCCTAAATGGCTAGCTATACCGAATCTGCGCGGATGGGCAATTCCTTGGCCGTCACACAAAATCATATTTGGTATTGTTTTAATCTTTTCCAAAGCATCCAGGACAGCGGGAATTTCCCGAAATGAAAGGAAACCAGGAATATAAGGAAAGGTTGTAGGACGGTGTGCTAGGCTCGTCTCAATTACTTGCAAGTCAGGAAAACTCAGTACTGCCACAGCTGCACGGCTAATGGTGCCATCGGCTTCAAAACCCATATCTACTCCGGCGACGTACTGCACAGGTTCTTGCAGTCGATCTGATGTAATTACTTGATTTCGCAACTGTTCTTGGATAACTATGGCTTCCTCCACAGTTGCAGGCCAAGCATGATGTTGATAAATCTTCATATTTAAAATTGGAATTTAATTAATATTATTCGTGTGAATTTGCTTAGCACAGAAAACAATTGTTTTTGATGTTGATGCTGGAAAAATATATTTCATGCAAAAGTCTGTGAAAGACTATCTTTATATTAGACATTAAAGCTTTGGCTTGTTGAGACGTTGCATCATAATGTTACTTAAGTCTCTCAAGAGGGAATCCTGAGAATATAAGGTTATTTTCTTTTGATTTTCTCTTTTACTGGTTATGACGCTGCTAAATATTCTGGAACTTGCAAAACAGGGAGATGTAGAGGCGATCGCATCTCTAATGAACCGCCATTTACTACCCAAGGGGATCGCTGCAAAAGTCGCCTTCAAGGATGCTTGCTTAGAGGTAATACTAGAATCTGCGGAAGTACCAAATCAGGAAACTTGGGTTGCATTTATCCGTAGAGGGTTAACGAATTTAGGGTCTGCATCTGTTGAGAGAGTAAAGGTTTGTGGGCAGGAAATAGGTAAGGAGTTTCCAGGTTGGAGTCAAGAATTTGAGCTAGGCTTTGCAGAAACACAAAATGATGAAGAGTTTTCTACTAATCCTCAAATATTAACTGTTTCTATTAACTTAAATGGTGATAGTGTCCGTGAATTAAAAACCCAAGATTTTGAAAATATTGCAAATAAAATTATCAATGATATTTTATGCTCTTGTACAGACTTTTTCATTAATAAAGTAAGTATTAGTAATGATAATTGTGTAATTACCAAAGAACGCTAGTTTTTTATCTGGTTCATACTCCAGATGCTCCAGGCACAGAGAAAGAGTCTAATTGCAATAAATCTCATAAACGTATATAAATTTTAAACATATAATTGGAGAATTTGTGTGTTGCTTTTGCCTGTAAATCGGGAACCCTAAAATAGGCGATGTTTTATCATGTTTTCGGATTTATTATTTATGACACAGCCTAATCTCATAGAAGATAGTAAGCAAAAATTCCAAAAATTCCACTGGCCTTTATGGTTTCCTTATCCTAGTTCTTGGGTAAAAGCATTGATTGTGGCTTTATTTTTGAGAGTTATTATATTTGTAGTCGATAGTACTGGAAAGGTAGGCTACCGTATTGCCTATTTTGCAAACAGCTTAGAATTATTTTTTATGTTTATAATACTATCGATCCTCTCTCCAATTATAATAATTTCTTTTACTCATCACTGCTTACACTTGTTTTTTAGTCGGTTTCTACCAGAAATTCAAGCACCAGAAATAGGTAAAACTCAAGGATTGTTGCCAGGAATTATGAGTTGGTGGGAAGGATTATACGCTTGGCTTGTGATTGTGATTTCTACACTTATAGCAATTTTTTGTTGTACAATATTTTTGCCATTTTTTAATCTGAGCTATACCAAACTATTTGAATATTATAGAGATTTTGAAGATTGGATAATACTAGTATTTGGTTTATTTTATATTGTTGCTGGGGCATCAATTTATCAAATTTAATATTTAGTCAGACGGCGAATAATATCTACATATACTTTTAATAAACCAACAAAAACCAATGAATGCAATACAAATATTAAGACAAAGGAAGAACTTAAAATATCGCAATTAAAAATCGATGTGCTGTCAAATCAAGAAGAAATTAAAACTATGACGAATCGACGAAAGCTTGGTACTATAAACAAATTTTGGCTGTCCTTCTTTTTAATATTATTAATTCCCATAGGAATATATCTATCTTCAGAAGTACTAGAAATATTTCCCATATTTTCTAATAATCAAACAGACATACCATCACAAACCGCATTAGTTACACCCTCACCATTAACTTTGGAATCGCCGAATGTGTTACTTGAAACTGATACTTTTCGAGAGGCTGTAAATAAAGCAATTAAGGCAGCTAACCTTACTCAATCAGCAAACGCTTCAAATGAATGGGAGACAGTTGTGAATGAATGGCAAGGAGCGATCGCACTTATGAGAAATGTGCCATCTTCTAGCCCAAATTATCCAATAGCCCAGCAAAAGATCATAGAATATCAGAAAAATCTCGACTACGCACAGAAAAATAGTGTTAGCAATAAGTAAAGCGATCGCTCTTTTTCCTCATTGACTTGCTGTACAATTTTCCCGTTTTAGCACGGTGATGCCATGAATTCCTGGCTTAGGGATCACTTAATTAATGCCAACTAATTCACATATTCGGACACCCAGGCATGTTATCTCCCAGCAGCAACCGTGCCAAACTGGGTAAAGCTTCACCATAGGTGGGATGGATGTGAACCGATCGCTCTAACAACTGCCAGGTTGCTCCTGCTTCCATCAGGGATAAAAATACATGCACCAGCTCAGCAGTTTCGTACCCCACCAGGGTTGCTCCCAGGATTTTGTCTGTGTCGCTGTCGATCGCCATGCGATAAAATCCGAGGTCATGCCCCCACTCAATGGCACGCGCAATTTGGCTCATGTGTAATGTGACAGCACGCACGTTAATGGCTTGTTTCTGAGCCTGTTCTAACGTCATACCCACTCGCCCCACCTGGGGTTCTGTGTAGACCGCATAGCCAAGGACGCGATCGTTCCGTGTCCGGTTTTCTCCACACAAAATTGCTTTTAAGCGGCGATAGTCCTCCCACGACACATGTGTAAAGGCAGGCTGTTTGGCAACATCCCCAATGGCATAGACTCCAGAACAGGTGGTATGGAACTGGTCATCAATTTTGACAAACCCGCGATCGTCTAGCTCAATTCCGCTGGCGGCTGTATTTAATGCACTTGTATTGGGTTTCCGTCCAATGGCAACCAGCAACGCTTCTCCCTGGAGTTGTTCGCCATTGCTCAGGGTCAGCCGAAACACATTATTCTCGTGGGCGACGTGATTTACATTGACGCCAAAGTGCAGCCCAATCCCATCCTGCTTTAATGCTTCTGCTAAGACCTCGCTGACATCAGCCTCTTCCTGTGGGAGGACGCGATCGCCCCGCACAATTAAGTGGGTCTGACTGCCCAAACGCGCTAGTCCTTGTCCCAATTCCAAGCCAATATAGCCGCCTCCAATCACCAATAAACGGGCTGGTAAGGTGTTCAAGTCAAAGAAATTGCGGTTGGTTAAGTAGGGAGTTCCTGCAAGTCCGGGAATGTCAGGAATTAGCGATGACGTGCCCGTGTTAATGATTACTAGAGGAGCCTCAAGGGTAACATCCCCACCTTTGACAGTGCGTTCACCCACAAAAGCAGCTTCGGCACAAATGACTTTGACACCCGCAGTCTCCAATCGCTGGCGAATCCCCTGATTAAAGCTGCTGCGGATTCCCCGAACTCGCTCCATGACAGCAGGAAAATCCACTTCTACCTCAGTGTGGATGCCTAACTTTTTGGCTTGGCGCGATCGCCCTGCTGCATGAGCCGCTGCTAAGAAGGCTTTGGAAGGAGTACAACCATAGTTGATGCAACTGCCGCCTAAAGCATCTCGCTCAAACAAAACAACCTTACGTCCCTCATTGGCAAAATCAGCCGCCAGTGGAATGCCTCCTTGACCACTGCCGATCACAATCACATCTGCTGTTTCCATCAACGCTAAACTCCTTGGAGATAGTTTGCTTTCATCACACTCTCACATCAAAGTTCAAAACTCTCCGCCCATTGAGGTAGGGTTTGGATTGAGTTATGACTTCTAAAGCTAGTAGTCTGGCAAGTCAACAATACTTGGTGAGAATGCACTCATTCAGATTTTTAACAGTGATGTCTCACATCCGTGCATCCCCATCAGGATTTGATAAATTCCAGCAGGTCGGCGTTGAGCTGTTCCTTGCTCGTATCGCCCAGACTATGCGATCCGCCGGGATATACCTTTAAAGTCGAATTCTTGACGAGCTTTGCAGACAAGAGGGCAGCAGCACCAATCGGCACGATCTGATCATCATCACCATGAATAATCAAAGTTGGCACATCGAACTTCTTCAAATCCTCGGTGAAATCTGTTTCTGAAAACGCCTTAATACAGTCATAGGCGTTTTTATAGCCAGCCATCATGCCCTGCATCCACCATGAATAAATCAACCCTTGGGAGACTTTGGCACCAGGTCGATTGAATCCAAAAAACGTGTTACTGGCTACATCCAGGAAGAACTGCGAGCGGTCAGCCAAAAACGCCGCCCGAAAGCCGTCAAAGACCTCAATGGGTAGCCCACCCGGATTCGCCTCCGTCTTGAGCATGAGTGGCGGCACCGCGCCCATCAGCACTGCCTTGGACACGCGCTTGGTGCCGTGGCGTCCAATGAAACGCGCCACTTCACCGCCACCAGTAGAGTGTCCGATGGTCACTGCATCTTTAAGATCCAGCGCCTCGAAGAGTTCCGCCAGATCGTCGGCGTAGGTATCCATGTCATTGCCGTTCCACGGTTGGCTCGACCGGCCATGACCGCGACGATCGTGGGCGATGCAGCGGTAGCCGTGCGAGGCGAGAAAAAACATCTGCGATTCCCAAGCATCTGCGCTCAGTGGCCAGCCGTGGCTGAAGACAATGGGCTGTCCTGTACCCCAGTCCTTGTAGTAGATTTGCGTACCGTCCTTAGTCGTGATTGTGCTCATGTGGCTCCTATGTAAATTGTGAGCGTTTGCCAATCTGTATCTGGTTCGGACTGTAAAGATAACTGCATCTGCGATCGCTAACCGATCGAGAAATTGCTACATAACTGATTCCAGCAGTCTTATTTTGATGACCTGATTGCTTGCGAAGGTGGCTTATCTACCTTTCAATCAGTTGTCTTGATTCTTCAACTTTGGTTCAACTTAGACCACTCAAGTTCTTTAATTTAAGATACCAGTTAACTTAAGACTTAAGACTGACAAACTTTGTGACATCAACGGGTAACGATAAAGGCAGCCAGAGCGATGGCTACAACATCTTCAGCAAGGGCAGCAGGAACTGAACCAATCCGTTCAATGGCGGCTATCCGTACCACCCGACCCCCATACGCACCCACCAGTGCACCCACAACACCAAAGAGCGCTCCAACGGGTGCAAAACTGCTGTTTGCTCCAGTGACTAGCCATCCCACAATGCCACCACTGAGAATCCGAGCAATCAACGCAGGGGGACTAGTGCGAGACGGGATTTGCGGCAGCATATCGGCAATGAACTCACCTACTGCCAGTACAGCCAGAACGATCCCTATAATGCCGCCACGTGCCAGAAATAAAGCAGCAGGGGCTGTCAACGATCGCAGTCCCGCAACTAACCCAAGGAAAAATGCAAAAATCAATGTCATGAACATAAATAGCCCTTCTGGTAGATTTGGATGCCATCTTTAGTCATAATCCTGAATAATCGTGCTCATAAGATTATTCTTTTTTCATGGGTTGATGATAGTTTGATTGGTCATTCGAGGGTTTGCTTGGGTTCCAATTAGGTGTTCTTATTCTTGAACGCTGATTCCAGTCAAACCACTCAATAATTTGAGTTAAAACTCAACTTATCAGGTTGTGTGTGGTATTTGTGATATTCTCTGTGAGAAATTGGAAAAGGTATTGAGCCGAGACGCGCGACGTGAAAGTTGTGCATCTCGGCTCAATGCGAAGTGGATGCTACTGTAGCTGAAACTGGCGCAAGTTCATAGATGTGTGCCAAGTGCTGACGAGCTTCTACCTCTGCAATGAAGTATTGTTTTTGCAACACAACCTGGATGGGCGTTATTATGCAGTTCAATGGAGTTGCGACAGAGTTAGATAGTCTGTGTAGCCATGTTCGCTACCACCATAGAACGTCCTCACATCACCCTCGGTCAGGGAGGCATTGAGCCGTAGCCAATCCACCTATTCACAAAACTAATCCCAGGATAGATTTCTTGTCTGAAATTAATTCTTCCTAGCTAACATTTTAAAATAAAAGTAATTTTGTCCCCAAAGCGAATCATGACAGAAGGAAAGACGCGGCGTAATTTCCTAATTAGCAGTGTTGCTGTAACCGGCGGTATTATGGCCACTAATGCTTTACAGCAAAATACTACCAACACTGCCACACAACAAAATACTATCAACACGGCTACACCGCCAGCAACGATGCCAGAACGAGTGTTGGGACGCACAGAAGTAAATCTGCCTATTTTCGGTTTGGGAGGAGCAGGACAAACGCCGCTATCTTGGGAGGGGAAAGAAGGCGATGCTGCACAAATTATTCAAAAAGCGCTAGAACTTGGTATTCGCTACTTTGATACTGCTGCAAGTTACGGGCCGAGTGAAGATTATTTAGGCAAAGTGCTACCACCCCATCGTTCAAAGCTGTTTCTAGCAAGCAAGACAGATAAAAGAGACCGCGATGGTGCATGGCGAGAATTAGAGCGATCGCTTAAACGTCTCAACACAGATTACCTCGATTTGTGGCAGTTACATCACGTCTCTTTTGCTGAAGAACTCGACACCATCTTTAGTCCATCTGGCGCAATTCAAGCTTTGGAAGAAGCCATAGAACAAAAACTCGTCCGCTTTGCAGGTATTACCGGACATCACGATCCTCAAGTGATTGCCGAAGGGTTGCGTCGCTATCCTTTCCACACTACACTCATTCCTGTGAATGCTGCTGACAAACACCACCCACGTCCATTTATCCCAGTAGTCCTACCAGTTGCTCAAAAAAAGAATGTTGGTGTAATTGCCATGAAAGTCCCGGCTTATGGTCGGCTGTTGAAACCAGGCGGGTTGACGGGTATGGAACAAGCTTTGGGATATACAATGTCTCAGCCTGGGGTTCATTGTTGTGTAATTGCAGCGGAGACAGTTACACAACTAGAGAATAATGTCAATATAGCGCGTGCTTTTGTACCCCTCAAAGAGCAAGAATTAACAGCGATCGCAGGCCAAACTGCTAGTATTTGGGAAGATAGTACGTTTTTCCGTGCTTGGACATAGTTGACTGATATTACTTATTCACTAGTTGCAGGTTCTAGCCAGACTTCCACATCATCTGTTAACAACTTTTGTGCAGCTTCTAGCATTGATGCTGCGATGTCTTTAAGGTCTTCGCGATTATTCAAGTAAGTTTTCAAAGCTTCCATTGGATCAATGCTACTACTCGCAGTCAATTCGGGAATTCGCGGTCGAGCCAATTGACTTACTAATTCTGCTTGGATGGTGTAGGTGTGAGCTGCACTTAAAGCAGTATGTAGAGAGGAACTTTCAATTAAATCCATCTGTTCCGAGCGCAGTTTGTAAATCAGCCGCACTACAGCATCTTCAATATCATACTTGGCGATCGCTTTCATTAATACCGCTTGGGGATCTTCTGCTTTGGAGACATCCACCTCAATTGTGCAAAAATCCCGAACTGGTAACGGACAAAATTCCCACTCTGCCTTACCCCGCTCCAGTTCGATCATTACATAGCCTTTGTCTTCTTTTTCTTCACTAAAATCTACCCGCTCAATACTCCCTGGATAAATCACTGGCGGGTTGTTGGATTTATTCAAATTTTGATGACGATGCACATGTCCCAATGCTACATAATCAAAACAAGGCCGCGTCAACAAAGATAAAGGTAAAGTAAAGCCTTTACCCACAGCTAAGTAGCGTTCTGCACCCAAGGTAGCATTGTCAGCCATTAAGTGAGCCAAAAGCACAGTTGGCACATCGGGATCAAGACGGCGAACTTCCCCTTCCAAAACAACTTGCAGGCGTTCCGTTAACAATTCATTGACTTGGGCCAAAGACAAACCCTCAGTTTCTTGGCGAGTCATCAGCGTGGAACGAGTCAGCCAAGGGAGGGTAATTACTTGCACTTTGCCATTGCGCGTTTGGATGTGATGAGTAGTTAATGTATCCCCAACAACAAAACCAGGCACCCCCAAGGTGCGGTAAATACATAAACTCGCGCCTCCTAGTCCTTGGGAATGTTGGTCGTGATTCCCCACCAACAGCACTGTGGGAATATTAGCGTCCACCAAACGGCGAAACTGGCTAGCAAAAGCTTGTTGTACATAGGGTGGTGGTGTCGCATCCGGAAAAGCATCGCCACCAAATATAACTAGATCCACGCCTTCTGTCAGTGCTCGGTCAATACATCGAGATAATGTATTGACAAAATCCTCCAATCGTGTATTTAATCCAGTTGCCGGATTAATTCGTCCGTGGGAAAAGCCGCTTCCCATGTGGATATCGGAAAGGTGGAGGATTTTAATCATATTTGTCCTTTGTTCTTAGTCATTTGTCCTTGAAGTTCTAATATGAGACTTATCTCTTTGTCTAATACTAATGACAAATCACTATTGTAGAGACGCGATTAATCGCGTCTCTACTAACGACTAAATATGAATTCCACATTCTGTTTTATTGCTTCCCCGCCAGCGTCCGGCGCGTTCGTCTTCACCATCTTTGACTTTGGTAGTGATGGGTTTGTCGCCGATGCTGGGATAACCTTGGTCGTGTAGAGGATTGTAGATAACTCCGTGTTCAGCTACGTAAAGCCAGCTGTCTTTGCGTGTCCAGGTGGCTATGGGATTTACCTTCAAACGACCCTTGCCGTCTAATTCAAATATGGGCATATTAGCACGGGTTACTGCTTGGTCGCGGCGGCGTCCAGTGATCCAAGCAACGCTGTTGAGTTCGTCTAAACCCCGTAGCAGTGGTTCAATTTTGGTAATTTCGTGGAATTTTAGAATATCTTTGTCCCAGAGTGCATCACCATATTTAGCTTCAAAGGCTTCGGGGCTGTCTACGTCTGGAGTTTTGTAAGTTTGCAGATCCAGGTTATATATTTGTTTGGCTTTAGCAACTAGTTCTAGGGTTTCGTCGAAGTGGTAAAGGGTATTGAGAAATATCACAGGAACTGGAAACTTGAGTTCACTGTAAAGAATATGGGTAATTACCATGTCATCCACATTAAAGGCGCTGGTTTGCACCAGTCCCGTTGGGATATTTTCTACAGACCATGCCAAGATTTCTTTGGGAGTGGCAGTTTCAAATTCTTGATTTAATTTCTCTAAGTCAAAAGCGATGGTTTCGTTTTTAGATGCTGTGGAAGCTGTCATGGTAATTTTCTATTCAAATAATTTCTACCTTGATTAAGATTTATTTTACTGCATAAAGGCTCATATCCCGCTAGGAGATCAGGTAATTATTAATTGTGCGTATGGGGCATAGGGCATTGAGCATTGGAAGAGGACACTGGGAGCCAAGGGAATAGAGGGACAAATGGAAAGAGTTGTTGTAAGTTATCTCC
Organism: Nostoc sp. CCY 9925; assembly: GCF_963920935.1. NCBI lineage: Bacteria > Bacillati > Cyanobacteriota > Cyanophyceae > Nostocales > Nostocaceae > Nostoc > Nostoc sp. CCY 9925. The sequence continues at coordinate 82,091 of NZ_CAWUDO010000002.1, forward strand.
TTGTCCCCTTGTCTCCCCCTGTTCCCCCTGCTCCCCCATCTCCCAATGCCCCATGCCCTATGCCCATCAAAATCATTGTGTAAGTAAATACTAAAGTCTTTATTAAGAAACTTTACACTTATTTAAGTTTTACGAGCTTTTTATAGATATATATACTGATTTTGATATGGTTAAGGAACAATTAACAAACAAGGATTTTACTTAAATGCAGAAGTCAAAACTCCCCAATCCATTAAGTGAATCTATAGTTATGGGCGCTTTAATCGCGTTGACCAGTGTTAGTATCATCACCATCATGAATGCTTTCTAAGATAAAAAAATTTTAATTTTAGCAACAAAAATTTACATAACCCTACTCAGTTTTGAGCAGGGTTTTTACATTTTGTTTACAGAAGCGTCTGTTAGCACTACTACAAGGCGGCGTAAATAGAGCAACCATTGAAAATCGCTAAAGGGCTTATTCTATAACACTTTTGACTTTTGACTTTTGACTTTTGACTTCCGCCTTGCGGTACTAGTGACCTATCGGCGCTTTTGCTGCTGCGCCACCTTTGCCTAAGAATAGTAATAAAGGTAATGAGCAAAGGAAGGCGATACCTACGACTCGAAAGCAATCTGCGTAAGACAAAACAGCAGCTTGGGTGTCTACTGTTTGACTTAATAAAGCTAGTGCTTGTTGTTGAGCTGTTATTGCATCCATACCTTGACCTTGGAGTGCGCCGTTGAGTGCATCCAGGCGCTGATTGGTTTCTGGGTCATAAGGACTGAGTTTTGCCAAAAGGATGGCTCGATGAAAAGCTTCTCGTCGGTCAAGGAGAGTCGTAAGTAGGGCAATGCCGATGCTACCACCTAGTTGTCGGGTGAGGTTGTAGAACCCAGAACCGGCAGAAATATCTTGTTTGGGTAACCCTCCTAAAGTTGCCAAACTCAAGGGGAGAAACATCAATACAGTAAAAGCCCCACGCCATACCAATGGCCAAAATAAATCATCTGTACCACTTTGTGGGGTAATTGCCGCCAATTGAAACATGACTCCAGATGTGCCAACAGCCCCCATTGCAATTAAAATTCTGGCATCAATTTTGGTGGACAACTTACCTAACAAAACCATGACGATCGCAGATGCCAATGCACCAGGCGCTAACAATAGTCCTGTCTGAGTTGCCGTAAAGTGCAGCACACTCTGAGCAAATATCGGTACGGCAAACAAGGCACCATAAAGCCCCATTCCCACGACTGCTGATAAAAAACTCCCAGCAGCTAAAGAACGGTGACGCAAAACTCTCAAATCAACGGCTGGATGAGCTATTCTCAATTCCTGCCAAATAAATAGTCCCAATCCGATGACGCTAGCAACAGCCAAGGTAGTAATGAAACCTGAGGAAAACCAGTCTTCTTTCTCACCTTCCTCTAACAAAGTTTGGATACTACCGATCGCAATCACCAAAAACCCAATGCCGAACCAATCCACGGCTTGGCTTTGCGTCTGGCTATTGTCTTTGTCTTTGGGCAAAAATGCTAACGACATTGCCACTGCAACGATCCCAAAGGGAATATTAACAAAGAAAATCCAACGCCAGCCCAAACCATCTACCAAGAATCCGCCTAAGGTTGGGCCGATGGCTGGCCCAGCAATTACACCCACTCCAAAAACTGCTTGGGCCAAACCCTGTTCCGCAGGTGGAAAAGTCTCGAACAAAATTGCTTGTGCTTTAGCTAGCAACCCACCACCGCATAAACCTTGAAGAATTCGAGAAATCACCAGCATCGGTAAATTGAATGCTAACCCGCATAAAACCGAGGCAATGGTAAAGCCAATCAAGGAGAAAATAAAGTACGTTTTGCGCCCAAAGTAATCTCCCAGCCATGCAGATAAGGGAATTAAAACAACGTTAGCGATCGCATATCCAGTTACTACCCAACCCACTTCAGTAATAGTTGCACCAAGACTGGCTTGAATATCGGTTAAAGCAACGTTGACAATACTGGTGTCAATTACTTCTAAGATGGCCCCAAGGGCAGCTGTAAAAGCGATCGCCCACTTCAAAGGCCCTTGGACATAACCAAATTCGTCAAAAGTAGAACGTTTAATATTGGTAGCCATCGTCAGAGCAATTCCCAAAGCAAAAATTTAGATATCCTATATATACGCTACGGTAGCGTATCATATTAAAACGGTCAAGGTAGACCTACATAAAAAGCAGCAGAAATACTTATGCTAAAGATGGATTGTTACTTCTGCTATTTTTGTGAATCGAAACTGAGTTATGGGGCTTATTTGCTCCCCAGATGCTATGTTCTATGCCGAAAGTTCTACAAATTGCCAAGAAGATATTGCTTGGGGATGATATTTTTATGAGTAACCAAATTAACAGCGCCTCTGGACGCCCACGCAGCATCCACGCCGACCAAGCTATTTTGCAAGCGACCTTAGACTTGCTTGCAGAGGTAGGATATCAAAGCATGAGTATAGAAGCGATCGCTTCTCGTGCTGGGGTTGGTAAAACCACCATTTATCGGCGTTACACTTGCAAAGAAGAACTAGTTGCCGACGCCATAGAAAGTTTGAGAGATGATTTAGCGATCCCCGATACCGGCAGCTTTTGGGGAGACATGGATATCGTCATCAAGAATGCAGCTAAAAAAATAGATAGTCCCCTTGGTCGTCAGACACTTGCCTTGATTATCAGCACAGCATCTAGCAATCCTCAGTTTGCCGAAGTTTACTGGACAAAATATATAAAACTCCGCCGTGAAGCCTTTGCTAAAGTACTTGAGCGTGCCCAGTCTAGAGCAGAAATCAACGATAACGCCGACATAGACCTAATTATCGACCTTGTGAGTGGATCACTGTATTATGCACTAATCTTCAAACCCACAACCGAGCCAGTAGAAGCCTACATGCGCCGCACCATAGATATTCTTGTGAAGGGAATAGGGCATGGGGAGCAGGGGAAAAGGTTAAGGGGCAAGGGGTAAAGGGAAAAGGGAAAAGTGAAAAGGAATAAATTTAATCTTTCCCCTTTCCCCTTTACCCCTTGCCCTTTCCCCATACCCGATGCCCAATGCCCATTCCCAACTTGTTACCAAAATAACTTTTCACAAATCGTCATAAATGAGATGATGTATTAATTAGAGAAAAAGGTGAACAATTGTTATTTTTCTCCCTCCGCTTCTGGTTGCAAGATGGCGTCACAATATTGTATGAGAGTGGTCAAGCGATCGCTAATCGCTTGCAGTCTTGTTTGTACAGTGGATGCCTGCCGCGCTCCTTGGAAAAACATCACATCTATTTCCAACAACCGCAGTTGCTTACTCATCTCAGTTTGATAAGACTGCACTCGCCAGTCTTGATCAGCCAAAGGCACAATTTCCTCCCCAAAAATTTGCTGCAACGAGGCTACACGCCGCCGCAGTTCGGGTGCAACAATTTGGGTAGTTGTGGCATCGGAGCGTAATTGCTCTAGTAAGGTTACGAATGCCTGATATTTCTCATCGTTTAAAGACATGGAGTGCTAGTTAAGATAGTATTAATGTCAAGTAATTTTTCTTATACAATAAACTCTCTTAAGCGCTTATCAGTACTAGAAGCCTCAAATCGGGATTTGAGGCTTTGTTTGCAATCAATCGATTTTCAAGTTTACGATCCTTGAAATTCACACTGGATGACTACCATTGATTGCCAATTGGAGAATCCCACCCGTCTAGTGGCAACAGCATCTTCCCACGGTGATGCTGCCAGTTTTGTCTATCTCACACTTATCTACCGATCCCCTAAAGACCCAATTGTATGAGCAGCATAGCTATCAATTCATCAGTTGATCTTGCCATTCCGGAATGGTTAAAGAAATGTTTGAAGGAATCATCGACAACTAACGGCCAAGCCGAAGATCAGCGAAGGCATAATGATGCAGTCTTGATTGGTCGAGCATTTGAATTTGCTTACCAACTGCATGAAGGTCAATACCGCAAATCGGGAGAGCCATACATCGCTCATCCCATTGCTGTAGCCGGATTGCTGCGGGACTTGGGAGGTAGTCCTGCTATGATAGCAGCTGGGTTTCTTCATGATGTAGTTGAAGATACAGAAGTCACTATTGAAGAAATCGAAGAACGCTTTGGACCAGAAGTCCGCCAATTGGTGGAAGGTGTCACCAAACTTTCTAAAATCAATTTCACCAGCAAAACCGAAAGCCAAGCGGAAAATTTCCGCCGGATGTTTTTGGCAATGGCGCAAGATATTCGAGTGATTGTGGTGAAGTTGGCAGACCGTTTGCATAATATGCGAACCTTACAGTACATGTCCGAAGCCAGCCGCCGCCGCAGTGCCCAGGAAACGCGAGATATCTTTGCACCTTTAGCCAATCGCTTGGGGATCTGGCGAATTAAATGGGAATTGGAGGATTTGGCTTTTAAATATTTGGAGCCAGAAGCTTTCCGGGAAATTCAACAGCATGTTTCCGAAAAACGGACGGCGCGAGAAGAGAAATTGGCCAAAGCTACAGAAATTTTGCGGGAGCGTTTGCAGCAAGCTGGAATTCAGTGCCAAGATATCAGCGGTCGCCCCAAACATCTTTATAGCATTTACCAAAAAATGCATCGGCAGCAAAAGGAATTTCACGAAATTTACGATTTGGCAGCCCTGCGAATTATTGTCCAAACCAATGAAGAATGTTATCGGGCGTTGGCGGTGGTTCATGATGCTTTTCGCCCAATTCCTGGGAGATTTAAAGACTACATTGGACTGCCAAAACCTAATCGTTACCAGTCCTTGCATACTGGAGTCATTGGCTTGACTGGTCGTCCTTTGGAAGTACAAATTCGCACGATAGAAATGCATCATGTCGCCGAGTATGGGATTGCCGCTCATTGGAAGTATAAAGAAACAGGAGGCTCTAGCATTAGCCATTTGACAGGGGCGGATGAAAAGTTTACTTGGCTGCGGCAACTGCTGGAATGGCAAACAGATCTCAAGGACGCCCAAGAATATCTTGATAGCGTCAAAGATAATCTATTTGAAGATGATGTCTATGTCTTCACCCCTAAGGGGGATGTTGTGCCTTTAAGTCCTGGATCTACAAGTATAGATTTTGCTTATCGCATCCACACAGAAGTGGGGAACCATTGTTCAGGGGCGCGGGTGAATGGGCGAATGGTACCTCTGTCAACACGGCTGCAAAATGGCGATATTGTGGAGATCCTTACCCAAAAGAACTGTCATCCGAGTTTGGATTGGTTGAATTTTGTCAGAACTTCGGCAGCGAAGTATCGAATTAAACAATGGTACAAGCGATCGCGCCGCGAAGAAAATGTCGCTCGTGGAAGAGAATTGTTAGAAAAGGAACTTGGTAAAACTGGTTTTGATAGTCTGCTAAAATCCGATGCTATGCAGATTGTCGGCGAAAAGTGTAACTACCACAGCGTGGAAGATTTACTAGCTGGTTTGGGTTACGGTGAAGTGACGTTAAATTTAGTCCTAAATCGTTGGCGAGAAGTAGCCAAGGGACAACAACCAGTTATAACTCCAGCGCCATTTCTTCCCAAAGAATCGACATCTACAGCAAAAGCTTTGCGAGATGCGCCTCCAAATACCTCCCGCTCCACAGATTCGCCGATTATTGGGGTGGAAGGTTTGGTATATCATTTAGCTGGGTGTTGTACCCCAATTCCTGGGGAACCAATCATTGGCGTAGTGACGCGAGGTAGGGGGATTTCAATTCATCGCCAAGGCTGCCATAATCTAGAAAATGTCGAGTATGAGCGCCTCGTACCAGTTAGGTGGAATCCAGCAGCCGAAAATAGTGGTCGCCCGCAAACGTACCCAGTGGAGATTCAAATTGAAGCACTTGACCGCGTGGGAGTGTTAAAGGATATTTTATCAAGGCTGAGCGACCAGGGAATCAATGTGCGCCATGCTCAGGTGAAAACAGCCGTTGGTCAACCTGCATTGATGGACTTGGGAATAGATATACGCGATCGCCCCCAGCTAGAGCAAGTATTTATCCAAATTAAGAAAATGAGCGACATTTTGAATATCCGCCGCGTCGGTCAAATTGATGAATAGTAGGGATATCAGTATCCCTATATTTGTTACTGGGGTGCGTTAATGTAATATCACGCACCATTTTAAATAAGTAGAACAACTTCTGAGCAAAAAATCGTTCAATTAGGGATTTCCAAAAAATAAACTATACAATCTTATGGGGTGGGCATCTTGCTCGCCCATGATTACGGGCGGGCGAGACGCCCACCCTACAATAAATAGCTGGATATTTTTTTATTTGTCAGTCCCTTAATTCCTGGATTGGATGCTGCCATTCAGGGCAAGTTAAGATAATGTTTATTTTGTCAATAAGCCGATCTACTTAAAAAAGCAAGCAAAGAAGAGGGGTAACAGAGCAAGTAGCTGCTCTCTTACACTTAATTTGATATTTAGAGTAAATTCTTAAATTAGGTAACTTTTAATACTTTACATATTATTAATAATATTTCAGGAAATCTATCGATGAAATTAATACATGCAATCAGCAAAATGTTGAGAGGAGAATAATTTTCATCTTTGAAATTTGTTTAAGTAATTAAGCTGAAGAATCAAGCTTAATTTTGAAAAATGATTTCATCTAGGGTTTGCAATCGAGTGCAGTACAGACAATTCCTAAATTAGCCGCGTGCTGACTTGTACCTCATTCGCTGTAAATAATGCTTTGGCGTTGAAATTATCTAATCTCCTAATATCTTATCCACCAGTTTTAATTGTTATTAAAACTGCAAAAATTCGTGAAAGGCTTAAATAACATGAATATTCATCATCAAGGCATTATTTTTATTGATTCATCAGTTGAAGACTACAAAATATTGCTTAATTGTGTTGTATCAAAAGTTGAAACAATAGTTATTGATTTCAACCAAGATGGGGTAGAAAAAATTACTCAAATACTGTTACAACGCCCTAAAGTTAAAACTGTCCACATTGTCTCTCATGGTTCTCCTGGTTGCCTTTACCTGGGTAATACCCAACTGAGTCTTAGCACTTTAGAACGCTATACTCAACAGCTACAAACTTGGTTGTGCCCATCTCTAATACTCTACGGCTGTAACGTCGCTGCTGGGGACGCGGGAGAAGAATTTTTGCAGAAGTTACATCGATTGACTAAAGCAAATATTTTGGCTTCCACTACACCAACAGGTAACGCAGCGTTGGGTGGAGATTGGAATTTACAGGTTCAAGTTGGCAAAGATTTTTCAATCGCAAATCCCATAGCTTTAGCATTTCAACAAGAAACACTTTCTAGTTATACGGGAATACTTGCTTCTGGTGAACTCGATACTACCTTTGGTATTGGTGGTAAAGTTACTACTCAATTTGGTTATGGCGGATCTGCTTATAGTGTTGCAATTCAGTCAGACGGGAAAATTTTGGCAGTCGGCTATAGTTACATGATTCACGATGGCTTAAATGCCCCTGACTTTGCTCTAATACGCTACAACCCAGACGGCAGCCTAGACAATAGCTTTGGCAATGGTGGTATAGTTACTACTCATGTTGGTAGTGCCAGTGATGCTGGTTATAGTGTGACTCTACAATCAGACGGCAAGATAGTTGTTGCTGGATATACTTGGGACAATAGCCAATCTAACCAACCAGATTTTGCCCTAGCACGCTACAACACTAACGGTAGTCTAGATACCAGTTTTGGTAACGGCGGCAAAGTTATTACCAATTTGGGTCAAGACTTGGGTTATAAAGTCTTAGTCCAGCCAGATGGCAAGACGATCCTAGTGGGATCTATCGGTAATGGAGATCGTGTTCTAGTACGCTACAACACTGATGGTAGTATAGATACGAGTTTTGGTAACAGCGGCAAAGTTAACGGCACAAATGGCAACACTGCTGTAATTCTCTCAGATGGCAAAATTATTGTTGCCGGAGCGGCAATTAGTGACCCTAATAGTTATTCTGCCTCTGGGCCTCTTATTGATTTTGCCTTAGCACGTTATCACAGCAATGGCAGTTTAGATACTAGCTTTGGCAATAATGGTAGGATCTTAACTCCTATAGGTACATCCCTTGACACGGCTAATAGCATTGCAATTCAGGCGGACGGTAAAATTGTTGTTGCTGGATACGCGTGGAGTGTATGGAATGGCTCTAACCAAGAAGACTTTGCTATTGCCCGTTACAATTCTGACGGTAGTCTAGACACTAGCTTTGGTAATGGAGGTAAAATCATTGCGCCTCTAAGTATAAGTAATAACGATCGTGCCACTAGTTTGACAATTCAATCTAATGGCAAAATTGTTGTCGCTGGTTATATTCAAAACGGAAATAATCGCGACACAGTTCTATTAGCCTATAATCCCGATGGAACTTTGGATAGTAGCTTTGGTACAGGCGGTCAGGTTATTACTCCGATTAAAAGTAACTACGAAGGCAGTAATGTTGTTGCAACTCAATCGGATGGCAATATTGTTGTTGTTGGGAATGACAATGGGTACTTTGCAGTGGCACGCTACCTCGGTGTTTCCAACGAAACACCTACCACTCCCTCAAATACAGCGCCTACAGTCACTTTGCCCAGCACTAACCCCACTTACACTGAAAATGCACCTGCTATCTTCATTGACCCGAATGCAACTGTCCTAGACCCTGATTCCCAAGACTTCGATTCCGGTAAATTGACTGTTCGCTTCAGTAATGGCGGAACTGCTGATGATCGCCTGATCATCCAAAGCAATACAACAAATAAAATTCAAGTCAACAACAACACAAGCATTTTGTACGATACTAGCTTTATCGGTACTTTCACTGGTGGTATTGGTACTCAAGACTTAGTTATCAACTTTACCTCTAAAGCTACACCTGCTGCTATCCAAGCTGTGCTACGCAGTATTAGTTACGCCAACATCTCCGATAATCCTGCTACTACTCCTCGTACTGTCAGCTTTGTGTTAACTGATGGTGATGGTGGTGCTAGCGCCACTGTCTCTAAAACGATTAATCTGACTGCTGTCAACGATGCCCCTATCGTTACCGCAAATCAAAGCTTCAATATCAGGGAAAATAGCAGTAATGATACGGTGGTTGGTACTGTAATTGCTACCGATGTCGAGGGAACTAGCTCATTTTCCAATTGGACAATTATTAGTGGTAACCTTGACCTCGACGGAGATGGGAAAGCTGCTTTTAACATCAATTCTACTTCTGGACAGATCGTTGTTGGCGATCGCGACGATCTTGATTTTGAAAGTCAGCCGAACTTTCAATTACAAGTTACTGTCAGTGATGGCACTGACACTAGTGCTATACAAGCGATCGCTGTCAATCTGAATGATGTTGGTGAAAAGACCATCTTTGGTACGTCTTTAAGCAACAAGCTATACGGCAGTACAACTGATGATACTATCTACGGCTATGAAGGAAGTGACTATTTATACGGTTATGATGGTAACGATCGCCTGATTGCTGGTGCTGGCAACGACTACCTTTATGGTGGTGGAGGTGATGATATTTTCGATGGTGGTGATGGCACTGACTCACTTAGGGAATCTGCTGATGTCAACTTTACCTTAACTAACAATCAACTATTTGGTTTAGGTAATGATAGCTTCAGGAATATTGAAAAGGTAACGCTGACGGGCGGTATTAGTGATAATACTTTAAATGCTTCATCATTCACAATTGCCAGTGTCTATCTTTATGGCGGTAATGGTCATGATAGTGTTTTAGGTGGTAGTCAGAATGATTATTTATACGGAGGGAATGGTAGCGATCGCTTGATTGGTAATGCCGGAATTGACAAGCTTTATGGTGGTGCAGATAACGATACCTTGATTGGCGGTGCTGGCAATGATGCACTCTATGGACAAACAGGTGCGGATGTTTTTGTTCTCGCTCCAGGAAACGGCACTGATAGCATATTTGATTTTAAGGATGGCATTGACAAACTTGGTTTATTAGGTGGTTTAACTTATGGGGCTTTAACTATCTCTGCAAGTGGTACTAAGACTTCTATTCGGATTACTTCCACTAATGAGACATTAGCTCTTTTGAGCAATATCCAACCTAGCTTGATTACAGAAAGTGATTTTATCGCAATTGTGTAATGGTGAGTAATTTTCTATCGCATTAATTTTGATGGGTTAGCGGCGATCAGATCCGCGACTTCTTCAAGAAGTTGGGGATCTCAGACCTCAGAATTAATGGGACAGACCACTAATGGCAAAATCACCGTAAATGTAGATCCTTTTCCTAACTGTGAATCTACTTTAATTTCACCATACATTAACTGAACCAACCGAGACACTATAGCTAAGCCTAATCCCGTACCATCAGAACTTTGCACTTTTGGAGCAGTTACTTCACGAAAATAGGGATTGAAGATTTGTGTTTGAGCATCTGGGGAAATACCAATACCACTATCAGTAACTGAGATAGCCCACTGCTGTTGAGATATCGTCCAGCACTCCAAATGAATTGAACCAGATTCTGTGTAGCGAATGGCGTTACTCAGCAGATTTGTCAGAATTTGCTGAAACCGGAGGGGATCTATAATAACTTCACTTGGGGCGCGATCGCATTTAACAACCAAGGATAATTCTTTAGCGCGTCCTAGTGGTTCAATCATCTCCATAACTGAGTTGATTAAACTACGCACATCGGTTTGAGTGGGCTGCAATTTCATCTGTCCGGCATCATAACGCGAAATTTCCAGAGTATCGTTAATTAACTGGACAAGAAGTCTCCCACTCTTGAGAACTCGCTCGATACTTTCAAGATTTGCATAGGTGTCTCTGAGTTCTGGCTGTTGACGCTGCTGGCGCAAAAATAAGTCTGCATAACCGATGATTGAAGTCAGAGGCGTTTTCAGTTCATGAGCCAAATGAGAGAGGCTTTCTTTACTAGCACGAACCAAACGAGTTAGCTCTTGGTTAGTCAACCGCAACTGACTTTGGAGTTGTTTCAGCTCTTGTAATCGTCCTTGAGTATAACTGTTAAAGCAACGGGCGATCGCTTCATCAATTACTGTATCAATTACGCGAACGGCTCTCAGTACTTCTTGTGCAGATCCCTGCAATAAATCTTCTTCTAAAAACGAAAAAATCACAAACCGGAGTAAACGATACTCTCGCGCAATTTCCCCTGGCTCAAATCCTTGTTCAGCGCGGAGTGTACCGTGTTCCAAACTTGCATCTACTACTGTGTGCAAATCGCTGATTGCAGATTCAGAAAGTACTGTTGCTAATGCTTTCAAAACGCGGGGTAAGCTATCCTTTACAGCCTTGAAAGTCAGTTCTTGAGTAGCTTCAATTTGTTCATCTTGGTAAACCGCTTCTACCCATTGATCGATAATGGCATCACTTTTGTCAATTAGAGTCTGACTAAAATCCATTTTTTGCCCAACCAAAGACAGTCAGCGCCAAGCCCCATGCGCTAGAGGTAGCTTAGTGCGTTTAATGTCAAGTTCGCAACTGACGGAAGATAGAGGTTAGTGAAAAGACAGCTTCTTGCTGAACTAATCAGTTGAGCTTAGTCACCTTAAACACTGTGTTGTTGCAGACATAATACAACAACTTAACACTATTAAAATTGTGATTCTATTTATATAGATATTTTGTGCAAAGACTCGATTAATCACGTTTTTGAGTTTTTATTTTACGAACATACCAACAAAAACTTGGATTGTTATCTGTTAAATACTCTAAGTTTCTCTATGTGATACAGCAGCTAAATAGGGAAAACTACAACTTCTAAAACTTCGATCGAGTATGTCCAAACCTCTAGTTAGTCAATATCGCACAGAAGTATAAAAAATTATCCAATATGGCGGTTCACATAAAGAAATATCGATTCAGGATGATTAATATAGATTAGTGTGTCTATTTGTTACAATCCCCATGCAAAATGTATTTCCTGGTGAAGTATTCGCTAACACTGATGATTTTGACACTGGTATTCGCCAACTATTACCGCGATACGATGAGATGTTGGAGGTAATTACCCGCTGTCTACCTTCCAGGAGTCGGCGTATTTTAGAATTAGGTTGTGGTACGGGCGAACTTAGTATAAAGATACTCAAACTTTGTCCAGATGCCGAAGTAATTGCCTTAGATTACTCGCCTCGAATGCTACAATTTGCCCAAGATAAAATCACAACAGCAGGATATGAACAACGGTGGACTGGTATAGAACTAGACTTTGGCGACTGGGCAAATAATCCAGAGAAGTTTGATATTGGTAGCGAATTTGATGCTTGTGTTTCATCTTTAGCAATCCACCATCTTCAGGATGAAATGAAGCTGAAGTTATTTGAGCAAATTGCTGCTAGCCTGACTCCAGAGGGTTGTTTTTGGAATGCAGACCCGCTTCTACCAGAATCACCAATCTTAGCAGAAGTTTACAAAATGGCAAGAGAAGAATGGGCAGTTCAACAAGGAATTAATTTCACAGAAATTGGTGCCAAACGTGGCACTAGCAGTACTCAAGGTTATTCTAGTCAAGATCGGCTAGCTAGTTTAGATGTCCATTTACAGATGTTAACCACAGCTGGATTTCAGACAGTAGGGGTACCTTGGAAATATTACGGGTTGACAGTATTCGGTGGCTGGCTGCAAAAATTTTAGATTTTGGATGCCAGGATTTGGGATCGATAAAAGGTTCAGATTCCCTACTTTTCAAATAAGTCGGGAATTTTATTATTCACAAATTATTAAGTAATAATATAAAAGTCACCTTTGATTTTTAAAATTATTTGCATAGTGCGCGAAAGGCGATAGACAAGAAGGCTTTTCAAGTTGTAGCTAGCTTCGCAAAAATCAAATAGGAGTAAGATAGTAACAAAATGGCAATAAATAATATTATTGGCGTTAAGAAGAACTATTATATAAACGCATTAGTCTAGAAGTAGTGCTGAATTTCGAGTTCTGAGTGCTGAGTGGAACCTCCTAACTTTAGTTAGGGGATTGAACAAGGAACTTGTCTGTTTAGCAAAAGTACCCCATGAGGGTACTGTACATACTCCACAGACTTATCTGAAAATACAGAGTAGAAAATTTGCTTGCGAAAAGACACCAGGGGCACAGGATTAGATTCGTTTTTCTGCTTTTTTATAAAGTGGAGTTAAAGCCACTGTTTGCCATCACTTAGTTTCAAAAGGAGAATATCTTGGATGGCTCGAAATAACAAGAAATCAGCCCGGTTTAAGCATGAGCATCCACTTTACTCTAGATGCCCAATTTGTTGTATTGTCCCGCCCCACATGCTGGAAAATGTTGTAGTGAATGGGAATCCTGAGCAACGGAATTGGGCTTTCCGTACATTAAATCTTTCGGCACAGCTTCGCGGACGGAGAGACATCATAGGTAGTATCTCCTTTGCGCCTTCTCCCGGTGAGAAGCAGCGCACCATCTACGATGCTAAAAGTGGGCAGCAACTTCCTGGTACGCTGGTGCGTAGTGAAGGCGATCCTCCCAGCAGCGATGTTGCAGTGAATGAAGCCTATGATGCTGCTGGTGCTACTTATGACTTGTTTTATGAGATATTCGATCGCAATTCCATTGATGACAAAGGTCTGCGTTTAGATTCCACGGTGCATTATGGCGTCAAATACGATAACGCCTTTTGGAACGGCGACCAAATGGTTTATGGTGACGGTGACGGAGAACTGTTTCAACGCTTTACAATCTCAATCGATGTGATTGGGCATGAGTTAGCTCATGGCGTAACTCAGTACGAAGCCGGGTTACAGTATTATGGCGAACCAGGGGCACTGAATGAATCGTTTTCTGATGTCTTTGGTGCTTTAGTCAAACAAAAGACCAAAAATCAAACTGCACAAGAAGCAGATTGGATTATTGGCGAAGGTCTTTTAGCACCCACTGTCAAAGGTGTTGGTATCCGTTCCATGAAAGCACCAGGAACGGCATACGATGACCCAGTACTAGGTAAAGATCCCCAACCAGGGCATATGAAAGATAAATATACTGGCGTTGAAGATAACGCTGGAGTACATATCAACTCAGGAATTCCTAATCGGGCCTTTTATCTAGCGGCTGTTGAAATTGGCGGCTATGCTTGGGAAAAAGCTGGTAAAATCTGGTACATAGCTTTACGCGATCGCCTGCGTGCCAAAGCAGATTTTAAAAAAGCTGCCAACGTCACCATTCAAATTGCTGGCGAACTCTACGGTAATGACAGTCATGAGCAGAAAGCCGTGCAGAACGCTTGGCAAAAGGTAGGGGTTATGTAGTAGAGACGCGATTAATCGCGTCTGTGTGCTATTTGTTGTTGCTAAACTGGGAGATAAGAATTCTCATCTTCCAGTCTTTGCATTTCTCCCACTCAGTAGCACAACGGAGAGCATAAAAATGCGGATATCGTTTGAACGCACGGGCGGCTTTGCTGGAATTAGCAAGAAAACAACGGTTGATACAGCCGAACTTCCAGCAAACGAAGCTAACACCCTTCCGCAACTAGTGGAAGCTGCTGATTTATTTAGGCTACCAGAACGAATTACCTCGCCTAATCCCCAGAGCGATCGCTTTCAATATAAATTAACAGTGGAAGATAACGGTAAGGAGCATACGGTGACTGTTAGCGAAGCAGCATTACCAGGAACTTTAAGACCCCTGATTGAATGGCTACAAAACATAGCACAAAAAAGGTAATTCGCTAAAGAAGTTAAATCAAGGCTGATATCAATCCTAAATTTATCAGGGTGCTATGAATAAACCAATCAAGCGAGCTTTTTTAGACACTGAAGATGGACAAATTCTTTATCGAATTGGTGGTGAGGGAGAGCCTTTGTTACTACTGCATATGAACCCCCGCAGTAGTGATGAATATAGTGAATTAATGTCGATCTTACTAAAAAATTATCGCGTGATGGCGATGGATTTTATAGGTTTTGGTGATTCTGACAAACCACCAAAATTGTATTCAGTGGTAGACTATGCTAAAACGGTTATTGCTCTGTTAAATGAGTTAGGTATTGAAAAAACAAACATCCTGGGAAATCATACAGGAGCTTTCGTCTCTGGAGAGGTAGCTGCGGCTTACCCAGAACGGATAAACAATTTAATTCTGTGTAATATTGCTGGTTTTGGTGAGGCTGGAAAAGCAGATTTAATGAGACGATTTCAGCAAGGGTTCGTCATTAAAGAAGACGGTTCTCACTTGATGGAAAGATGGTTAGCCCGTTCCAGATACGTAGGTTCTGCTGATTTGAATCATCGTTGGGTTTTAGATGATTTGAAATGTTTTGGTTATCCTTTGTATGCAGTTTGGGCAGTAGGAAATTACTGCATGGAAGCGGCAGAAAGGTTTACTTTAATCAAGTGCCCTACACTTATAGTCTGGGGAATTGATGATGTAGAAGAATTTGAAAAATTAGGTTTAGCACCAGCAAAAGACCGATATTTTCTATCACAAGCAATTCCCCACTCTAAGGTTGTGGAGTTGCCAGGTGGAACCATCTGCATGATGAACCAAATACCTGAAGAAATATCAAAGGTGGTTATAGAGTTTTTGAGTAATACAAGTGTTTAAATTCTATGTTCTTTTTAAATAGCGTCCAGTAGGTGAACCTAAAACCTCTCCATTGTTATAAATTAAATTTCCCCGCAAAAAGGTACTTTTTACTTTTCCAGTTAACTCCATCCCTTCAAAAGGTGTATAACCTTGTTGTGATTCAGAATTTTCTGCATGTATCACAAAGCTTTCATTGGGGTCTAGCAATACTAAATCTGCGTCATAGCCAATAGCAATGTCACCTTTTTCTAATAAACCAAAGCGCCGCGATGGGTTCCAAGATAGCAACTTAGCCATGTGGTTGTAAGACATTCCCCGCTTACTACCTTCACTAAATACACCAGAAAGTAAATATTCTGTACCGCCAAAACCAGATTTTGCTAACCAAATATTATTCGGGTCTTTAGCACTCCTTTTTTGTTCAGCAGAACAACAAGCATGGTCGCTAACTATCCAATCTACTTGGTTGTTAAGTACTGCTTGCCATAAATATTCCACATCACCACGGGGACGAATCGGTGGGTTTACTTTTGCCCAAATTGTATTAGGAGTATCAACATCTAATAGTAAATGTCCCACAGTAACTTCTCGGCGAAAATTGATGTGAGGAAAAGCAGTTTGCATAGTCAAAGCTGCTTCCATTGCCTTACGTGAACTTAGGTGCAACAAATTAATATTTGCACAGTTAGTTTCGTGTGCCAAATAAGAAGCAATGCAAATTGCTAAACCTTCGGAATGAGGAGGACGTGCCGCACTGTAAGCGTGGAGTCCGCTAAGACTAGAATCATTTTCAACTAATTTGGTGTAAGCATTAAGAATTTCTGCGACTTCGCAATGCAAACTTAAGCTGATAGTATCTCGCGCTTGTGGATGTTTTTCCATCAAGCGAGTTAGACCGCGCATAATAAATTCAAAATGGGCGAAATCGTACCTTTCCTCTTTATTAATCATCAAAAAAAGGTTTTGCTGGTCTGACAAGCCATGCAACCCATAGCCACCATAAAACATGAAGATTTTAAAGGAACATACACCGTGTTCCTCAAACAATAAAGGTATTTCGTCAATGTGCTGGCTGGCTATAGGTGCAATGTGATAGCTGTAATCAACAAAAAAATTATCTGCGGATAAAGCTAACACCTCTGGGAAAAAATTTTGATAAGAACCACCTTTATTGAGATAATACTGGCCTGTACGGATGTAATTTAGGCTAGTAGTCACGCCTCCCATTGCTGCTGCTTTGCTTTCAGTGACAGCATCTTTGTCAAGGGGTTGATAAATACCGATGTGCATGTGGGCATCCACGACGCCAGGAAAGCCCAGCAAGTTTTTGGCATCAAACACCTCTTTAGCTGTGTCTGGGCTAATATGAGAAGCAATCTGAGCAAATTTCCCATCTTTAATTCCTAAATCAAGTAGTTCGATAGCATCATGATGGGGACGAACTACCCGCACATTTTTGATAACTCGATCTAATAGGGGAGTTTCAGACACAGTAGGCCTCACACTAAAATGAGTTTAGTTAGGAATTTACACATCGTACTGGGACAGAGACTAAATACCATCACCATGTAACAGTTTTTTATGAAATCATCTTCAGGAGTAAAGACAATGGAAAGTTTTAATGAATATCATTTAGACCCAGAGCAATTTCCTTTTCTAAAAGTTTTTGTAGATAAATGGCAAATAATTAGAGACGAATTTACATACTTTATTAAAAATGCATCTCATGAAGAATTAAAATTTACTTACGATGTTCTTGGCCCTAAAAATAAAACGATTAAAACAAAGGGAAATTCAAAATACAGTGCTTTTGGCATTTTATTCCAAGGACTTTTTGTTGATAAATATATCCAAATCTATCAAATAAAATATCCTGATTTCCAGTCAGATGAGGCATCAGAAAAAGCACTTGCATTAAGAGAAAAATATTTCCCAAATTTGGCTAAGGTAATAGAAACAGTTAATTTTCAACATGATGAAATCATCAGAAATGTCTATTTTGGTACATTTCATCCAGGCTTAGATATCAAACTACATGTGAACTATAACCCTCACATGAATCGTGGCTATTTAGGATTAATTGTGCCAGAAGGAGATGTGGCTATGAAAATATGCCACGAACAACTTTATTGGCATGAAGGAAAAATTATGGTTTTAGATCACAGCTATCCACACTGTCCGCATAATTACACTGATTATGATAGAACTGTTTTGGTTATAGACTTTTTTAAACCGGATCAACCTAGAGAGGAAGTGATGCGATTTGAAAAAGAGCAAGTTACACAACGTATGGAAGACAATCCTTACAGCTTGGGTGTTTTTGGTAAAAGCGATAAAGCTGAAGTTGAAGATTTTATCAAGTATGGTTTAGCTCATCAATTAGAGTGGGATAAAGCTTTATAGGGATTTCCAAGTAATAAAATATCCTAATATTTCTTGTAGGATAGGCTTCTCGCCCGTCCTCTGAACTGGGCGGGCTAGAAAGCTTAACTCACTATTTGTAGCAATTTATTTCTTGGAGTTATCCTAGTGAATCTGCATAGCGATCGCTTTTAATATTTCTACTGTGATGAGAGTTGCGATCGCCTGTTAATTTGTGGCCAATTCACCACGTTCCACCAATTATTTAAATAATCAGCACGACGGTTGCGATATTTTAAGTAATAAGCATGTTCCCACACATCATTGCCCATAATCGGATATAAACCCTCCATAATCGGATTATCCTGATTGGCTGTAGTTACAATCTGGAGTTGATTTTGGGGGTTACGTACTAGCCAAACCCAACCACTACCGAAGCGACCTGCACCAGCAGCGTTAAACTGTTTTTTAAAGGCATCGAAACTGCCAAAAGTTTTGTTAATTTCTTGAGCGATTGCTCCTGTTGCTTCTCCTCCACCTTGTGGACTCATCAGTTGCCAAAAAATCGTGTGATTCAGGTGACCACCAGCATTATTACGCACCTTTGTGCGAATATTTTCAGGTACGCTGTTCAAATCTAGTAGTAAACTTTCAACACTTCTTTTTTGCAAATCTGGATACTGCTTCAATGCATCATTTAAGTTGTTGACGTAGCTAGCATGGTGCGCGTCATGATGCAATTTCATTGTTTCAGCATCAATAGCTTTTGCTAGCGCCCCAAAAGCATAAGGTAATGGTGGTAATTGTGCCGGAGAAGCGCTCAGCGCCCTATTAGGATAAGCTACAGAAAGAAGCGATCTATCAGTTGTTGTTGGTGTTGTTGCCGGTTGTGCTTCAGCTATGGGTACTGGATTGTAAGAGTTTAGCAGAATTGCCAGCACAATTGTTGTGAGAACACAAATTATTGTTTCTCGCCAAAATTTTATCATAAATTATTGCCTCAAAATAAATATTAGTAATTTGTAATCTAATGATTGAGTGTTGCTTTACAACCCAATCAATCTAGATATATGTCTTATATCATAATCTGCCTAATTACAGAGCAAAAAACCTGTTTTTATCTCGACATCTTATCGCCGCTGGGTCTTTCTCCCAATCGTAACTATGCAACTTGAAAGCAGATTGCCGATTCAACAATAAATGATCGAGGCATTAGTGGTGAGAATTCAGATGTCCTGTTAAAACTAGCAGATATATACAATTCGGATTTGCACAAGGTAGTCACGTCGCTTTGCTCCGAATTCAAAATTCAAAATTAATGATTCCCATAAATAAATTCATTTGCTCTGTATCCTTTGCATTTTCGTTCACTAGTCCAATTTTGCACTGATTAATTAAAATTATTATATAGGACTAGTATTTGATTTTTGAAATTACTCGTAGAGGCAGGGAACAGGCAATAGTGAAGAAGGGGATTAGAAGTGTACGGATTTTTTTCAGAAATCAAACCGGATTCCTATATTTTGTTTGTCATTCAACAATACTTAATTGTTTTAGGTAATTCTAGCTACAATATTCAATAAAATAGAATTAATAATTGCCAAAGCAATTGAGCCACTTAATGCGCTCCAAAAACCCCACCTCAAACGAAAACCTTCTACTAGATAAGCTGCCAAGGCAAAAATAATTGCATTCAAAATAAAGAAGAATAAGCCAACAGTAAGGATAATCAGTGGAAAGGTAAATAAACTGAGTATTGGTAGCAAAATTGCATTTAAAATTCCGAAAACTACCGCAGCGATCGCCGCTTTTTTAAAACTATCAATTTCTATACCCAAAGGTAATTTAGAAATAATCAAAAAACTGATAGTGGTAATTAACCAAGTTAAGAGAATGTGAAACATAATTACTTCTCGAATTATTTATATGAGTCCATAACTTCACTCTCAAATCAGCTTCAGTAATATTTATTACCCGAAATTAACTTAGGTGTAATATCCAGCAAAGTTTTAGAAAATCATTCCCCGAATTTTAGCATAAAAGTATTTACATTTTCTGTCTCTTGTATAATTTATGCCCTTAGATATATAGCTCTAAATCATAAGCAAAACTCTTGGCAGATATAGGTAAAATTTTATTTTGGTAAACCTATAATTAAAAGCTTGTAAATCTTGTGTTGTAGCTTTCATCTGATGTACTTAAAACTCTGCCATCATTTTCAGTTAATTAAAACACAAGGGGAAAAACCTAACAGTTAACACACTTACTTACCTAATGTCTTAATATGTAAATCTTTAAATATAGAGAACATGGAGTATTTTTGAAGTAAGACTTTATAAGTCAGAATTTATAAAAATTAAGGCATTAAAGACGAGAGCAAAAGGTAAATAATATGTATGATAATCAAATCCTGCAAAGAACTGTAGCATCCAATAGAAATTTACATCGGGTAATCCAGAGTGAAGTTAACAAGGAGCAAACACCAACGAATCAATTCACTATCCCTGATATGGCTATATCTTTATCGCCTCTTGGATTTATCATAGGTTGGGTAGTTTTTTTGCTAATGTTGCAAAAAATCAGATCGTTTTTAAATTATAAAATGATTTTTCCCATTAATAGTTCACACAAAGTTCCTTGTAAAAACTGTCGATTTTATTCAAACAATAATTATATCAAATGTGCGGTAAAACCTTCTATTGTTCTCACTGAGGAAGCAATGAATTGCTCTGAATATTCACCCAATAACAAGAAATTTTGCTCAAATAAATTTCCATGACATGAAGAAATTTAGTAAAATAATATCCTAGTATTAACTGTTAAATTTCAGATATTGTTTACTTTTATAAATCTATAATTCTGCAAAGAAACTAACAATATAACTGGAAATTTAACAGACATTTTCCATATGCTAAAATCCAGCATAATTAAACATCAAATCAAATCCTATAAAGCTGATACATCAGATTTTATCTAAGAGGTTGTTTGAGAAGTATTAAATATTTCGCTTGATCCCCCCTAGCCCCCCTTAAAAAGGGAGGAATTAGAATCAAAGTCCCCCTTTTTAAGAGCGATTTAGGGGGAGCTATAAGTCTCGAATACAACACCAAAAAGTTTTCAGACATTCTCTAAGCTGTACGGTATTTTTTCAGGCAATCAAAACAAACTATTTGATTTACCAACTCTTGCTGTCTTCACCGTATCTGCGTGCCTAAATCTCGCTGGCGCTGTAGCCAATGTGCTACATCATTAGCAGTGATAATGCCTTTGAGTGAACCATTTTGAGTCACTAGGACGCGACGAATTCCTGATTCTTGCATTTTTTCCAAGACCTGAGACATTTGTTCTTCTGGACGAACAGTAACTCGTGTATGCATAGGAATCATCGTATCTCTAACAGTGCGATCGCCCCATTCTTGGCGCGGCACATCCTTGACTTCATTTAAAGTAATAATACCAACAGGATGGGTATCTTCAACTACTGGGAAAGACTGATAGCGGCGGCTAAGCAAATATTTATCCACTAAATCTTGCAGGGTCAGGTCAGTATTTACAGTTTCTGGATAGGGAGTCATGATTTCCTGCGCCTTGACTCCTTCAAGACTTCTACGGATCAAAAGCTCCTCATAGCCAGCTTCTGCGGCGTTGTATAAGAACCAACCAATCAAAATCAACCACAGTCCACTCAACAGGGCTGAACCAAACAACTCCCAGAAACCAAGGGCAATCAACACATATGCTAACAATTTACCCCCCATCGAAGCGATTTGAGTCGCTTTTTGTTTGTTGCCAGTATACTTCCAGATAATCGAGCGAAAAACGCGACCGCCATCTAGAGGGAATCCAGGCAGCATATTGAAGATGGCGAGGATGAGGTTAATAGAGGCCAGGTAAGACGCAACACCTGTAACAACAACACTCCATGCCGCAGTATTACCGATATACCAAATTAAGCCAAACACAGCAGCCAGCACCAAACTGGTAAGAGGCCCCACAATGGCAATTTGGAACTCATCATCAGGACGTTCAGCATCCATACGAGTGCGCGACACCCCACCAAAGATAAACAGAGTGATACCTTCGACAGGAATTCCTTTAGCCCTAGCAACAAACGAGTGAGAAAGCTCATGAGCCAGCAGCGAGGCAAAGAACAGAAGCGTTGCTACTAGACCCATACCGAAATAAGTTGCATTGCTAAGTCCTGGATAGTTGCTTGGAAATAAACCTGAGCTTAATGTCCATAGAACCAGGAAGACAATCAACAGCCAGGACAAATCTACTCGGATTTCAAACCCGAAAATAGAACCTAAGCGAAAACCTTGCATATATTCCTCTTGATTTAAAGCAATTTTTTCTATAAAAACTGTTGCGAAAAAAAGAAACAGGTCAGCAATACTAAATCACCAAAAGCATAGAAAATCACAATTCTTGCTTCCTCTGGCAAACGATAGATGTTGAGAAATACAACCAGAACAAGCTTTTCACTAAATACTGCTAGACAAATTTTGTAATAGTCCTTTACAAATGAAAACCCAGCCTCCAATCCCTACTCCCTTTTTCCATACGCTGCACAAACCGCGTGCTAATGGCTACGCCAACATCAAGAATGAACAAAATTGTGTGGACACAGAGAACACAGAGTTAAAACGTAAATTTTTGACTACTAGATGTCAATTGCTAATGACCAATAAGTTCTTGAGAAGTTAGGATGAAATAGAGCATCCAACTTCAGTTGAGATATTTGCTGACCAAGAAAGCAAAAACATCAAACAGCAACAGTGCTTCCGTCAATTTTTAACCATTTCGAGTAAATATCAACTACTAATCCCATGCCAAAGCGTCATTATCCTCCCGCCTACTTACGCTATCTCAGAGCCAGGTTATGGAATCTAGGGCGACCTGGCTTTTGGGTAACTGCAATTTTTTTATCTGTAGTCGGACTAGTAACCTGGGAATACTGGTCAAACCCAGATATTTTCGTTTATAAGCAAAAAAAACAAGTCGCTTCACAAAAGCCTGATGACTCCTCCCTGTCACAAGAAAACAAAGCTATTGCAGCGGATATTGATAACTTGCCAGCCTTGTTTAATGACTTTGATGAAGCAGCTCTTTCACTAACAACAAATACCCCCAAGGAAAACACTGATAAAAAAAAGAGCAAAGGCTTATTAGACGATTTAATTAATAAACAAAAGTCTCTTAGTGATAGCAAATTAAAACCTGTTAATTCCGAACCGGCCCCAGCTATAAAAAATCCCTTTATTGCACAAACAGAAAATTTATTGCGTACTGGGACTGTTGATAGCAATAGCCAGTTTCTCGGTCTCAAGTCCTTTAGTGGAATGTCTGAAACAGAAGGCGAACAAACATCTTCTAGTTTCGGGGTTAGATTAACTAATCAAACTAACAAGAATCAAAATTCTGTTTCCATTAGCCCTTTGCAAGCAGCACTCAACGAATCGACAAACCAGAAGTTGTCTGGCTTGAATGAGACTAATGCTACTCAATCAGATGCCTTAGGGCGAGTCTCTGATAAAGGAACAACGCCGATACTACCGTTAAACAGCTTATCCAGCCAAATACCAACTACTGGGTTAAATTCTGGGACAGGCTACACCTCAACGGGTACAAACTTGCAGCCAAATCCCTACAGTAGTTTAAATGGTAGTCAACCACTAGTAGCGCCTTCAGTCAACTCTGTTGCACCTTACTCTAGCCAGAGTCCGAATCAAAGTGTTGTTGCACCCACAAATCCTGCGGCATATGGGAATTATGGCTTGCAGCAACCGACGCAAGTACCACAGTCTACTTACGGCAATTATGGCTTGCAGCAACCGACGCAAGTACCACAGTCTACTTATGGCAATTATGGCTTGCAGCAGCCAACGCAAGTACCACAATCTACTTATGGCAATTATGGCTCGCAGCAGCCAACGACACGACCAAATTCTACTGCCTCATATCTCCTAGATATTCTAGAAAAACGTAGAGGTCAGAATCAAAGGTGATATTGTTGACTGTTGATTGTTAGCAGTCAATGAACCTCATGAGTGACTGGATGATTTAAAAGCGTAATAGCTTAACGGGTATTTTACTTCTGAATTCTGACTTCTGAATTCAGCTAAGGAGATGGTTGGCTATTTGGAATAATCGGAACCTCTGGTGTTTCAGGTTGTTGCTTTTGGCGTTGCAAATATTTACTCAAAACATAAGCCATATCCCCACGGGTTACGGGTCGTAATGGGGAAATATTGTTTTGAGCGTCTGTATTTAGAAATCCCTCAGTAACTACAGTAGCGATCGCTTTTCTTGCCCAAGATGGGATAGACTTTTCATCTGGATGTGCAGCCAGAATTTCATCAACAGCATCATCGGGAAACTGAAACACACCATAAGCCTGGGCGAAAATTGCCAGAGCTTCTGCCCTGGTTACCTTTTGGTTAGGAAAAAATTGATTTCCTCGATAACCTTTCATGATGTCAGTTTTTAACACCGTTTGTATATCATTAAATGCCCAATGAGACCGAGGAACATCTGGAATCGCTAAATTTTCTTTGTTAACATCTTGTCTTTTATCTAAGCGAAATGCTTTCACCATAATCGATGCTAATTCTGCTCTACTAACTAACCTTTCTGGATAAAAATTACCATCGGAAAAATTTGTCATCCATTTAACAGCAACTACCTGTTGAATAGAATCAGATGGTATTCCCGAAGTTGCTTCTGGCACTTGAGCCTGAGCAATTGCTGGCAAGTTTTGTAGTAGTGCTACTAAAGATAAAGTAATTGAAAGGTGACGCATCATAATAACCACTTTTAGCTTTAAAAAACTACGTTACTGAGATTGAGGCAAATTTTGGTGTTTCTAATAACCAGTAACTCACCTAGTGACGAATTTAGATTCATCAATGTTGCGTAGCTACATGCGGTGTTTGCTAGCTGTGGCAGCTTGTTTGGGTCATCCAGGAAGTAGGAATCAGCAAAAAGTTGTTTTTTAGCTTTCATCTTTTGGTGTTATCTGACCACTACTATGGACTATAGTCAGTTTTTCAGGAGTTTTGGGAATGAGCGCAGCAGCAGATCCCGTAAAGTTGATGAAGCAAGAAGTTGGCAAAGCCGCCGCCGCTTTAGTAAAATCAGGTTCAATTGTGGGGTTGGGTACGGGGTCAACTACAGCATACACAATTCAGTATTTGGGCGATCGCCTCAAGTCTGGCGAACTTAAGGATATCATTGGCATACCCACCTCGTTTCAGTCAGAAGTGCTGGCAAAGGAGTATGGTGTTCCTCTTGCCACCTTGGACGCTATTGACCACATCGATATTGCCATTGATGGGGCAGATGAAGTCGATCCCCAGAAGAATCTGATTAAAGGCGGTGGTGCAGCACATACCCGCGAAAAGGTCGTAGATTACCTAGCAGAACAGTTTATCGTCGTCGTGGATGCTGGTAAGTTAGTAGACCGCTTGGGTTCTAGTTTCGCTGTACCCGTGGAAGTGATTCCAATGGCAATTACTCCTGTAACCAATGCCATTAAAAAACTTGGTGGTAAACCAGAACTCCGTATGGGTGTCAAAAAAGCCGGCCCAGTAATCACAGACCAAGGAAATTTTGTTTTAGATGTCAGATTTGACTCTATTGAAGATCCAGCCAATTTAGAAAAGACATTGAATAATATTCCTGGTGTTTTGGAAAATGGGATCTTCGTTAACTGCGTCGATTTAGTTTTAATTGGTGAAGTCAAAGATGGTCAGCCAGTAGTGCGGCAACTGTAAGGGACTTCCAAGTAAAAAAATATTCCATAGAAGATTGTTGACTGTTGACTGTTAACTGTTAACTGTGAACAGTCAACGCTTTAACCCAATACGCTTGGGTTGAAGGCTGTACAAAATTGTGGGTTTTACCAGACGCGATAAATCGCCGTCTCTACAAGTGTTTTGGTCTTATTTGAACTGTATTGGCCTATTCCCTGCCATATTCAACGCGGCTACTTTTTGGAAACTTGTTCTTCCTCAACAAATTCTGGCAGTTCATTGGGTGCGCCACAGGCAGAAATATTACCTGTAAAATTTACATCCGCCATCAGTTCTGGATGTTCCTGCTGGCGCTGGGTGATTTGTTCGCGGGTGAGAATCTTCGATTCATCAAAACCAAGCTCGATTTCGGTGTGTAAACCTTTGTACTTAACTCGCTTGAGGTTGTAAAAACGTTTGTTAAGAGTAGTTTTCACAAAAGCTTTCAAGCAACCTAAAAGATACTTGCGCTTAAAGGGATCTTTCACAAACCAGTACTCAATAGTTTTGCGGAGGTAAAAACGAGCATAGTTTCGCAGTACTCCTTTGAGAACATCCTCCCGTTCCATTGCGTCTGGTTTCATGATTGGCGTCACAAAGTTATATTGAGAGTAATCGCGAACTTCTACGCGATCGCCTAAATCTTCAAATAACTCGGAAAATGGCCAAGGTGTAAACATATTCCAGTTAGCCATGTCTGTTTTCCAATCCAAAGCCATCTGATAAGTTTGCTCAATTGTTTCTGGAGTTTCGTTTTCCAAACCCATAATAAATTGTGCCTCAGCAACCATGCCATTTTGCTTTAACAGCTGAATCGCCCGCTTGTTTTGTTCGATAGTCGTTTCTTTACGGAACAAATTCAACTTTAACTGTGCTGCTGCTTCTGTACCCAAGGAAACATGAACTAGTCCGGCTTTGCGGTAAAGCGGTAATTCTTTTTCATCCCGCAATATATCTGTCACCCGTGTATTGATTCCCCAGTAAACACCCAAATTGCGTTCAATCAATTCATTGCACAGGTCGATAAATTTCGGTTTGTTGATGGTTGGTTCCTCATCAGCAAGAATGAAAAAACCAACTTTGTGTTTTTTCACCAAGATTTCAATTTGATCGACAAATTTCTTGGGGCTTCCAGAACGATATTTGCGCCAGAATTTCCACTGGGAACAAAAACGACAGGTGAATGGACATCCTCTTGCATAGTTGGGAACCGCTACCCGCACGTTGAGAGGGGTATAAATATATTTTTTCCAATCTAATAGATCCCAATCTGGGGTTAGGGTATCTAAATCAGCAATGGGCGGATGGGCTGGTGTAGCGATGACTTGCCCATCTTCTAGGAAAGCAATCCCTAAGATATTGCGGCGATCGCTCTCTACAGTACCATTAGCGATCGCATTCATCAAATTAACTGTAATCTCTTCCCCTTCTCCCCGAATAATATAATCTACCCAAGGAGCTTCATTAAGAACTTCATTATACATATAGGTAGGATGAACCCCACCCATAATTGTCTTGGCTTGGGGACAAACTTCTTTAACTATCTTCAGGGTTTTTTCAGATTGATAAATCATCGGCGTGATTGCTGTTGCCAACACCACATCCGGCTGATGCTTGGCAATCATCTTTGCTAAAGCATCATCAGCAATATAATCGGTCATGGCATCAATAAAGCAAATATCGCTAAAGCCAGCTGTCTTCAGTGCTCCGCCAACATAGGGAACCCAACTTGGTGGCCAATTTCCAGCGATTTCTGCACCACCAGAATGATAATTGGGTTGAATCATCAAAATCCGCATAATCTACCTCCTAATTCTTACCAGAGGACTCAAAAATTGAAAATATTCCGCTTGCAACAGCTTTGCTTTTACAAAATTCCCAACCGAGAAAGATTTATGGATAAATATTTGCTAATTGATGTGAGATAAAATAAATATGCAAAAACTTACCAATTAAATTGCTGGTAAAAATTTCTCATTTTGCAATATTTACCTTTTAAATCACTGCATTAATTCATTTTATAACTATAAAGCTATTTATTTTTAGTAGTCAATAAATTTTCAGAAAATTTAATGTTCAGACACGAATATCAATTTACATTCAAGCTGCATAGAAAAGAGCTTCAATAATAATGTCATAGGAAGTTAAAGAAATAACACCCTCTCTTGTCAGATTACTGATAAGCTCATGGAGGCGATCGCTTCTGGCAGCTTCGTTAATTTATTGCCGCTTAAATTCAAAACCTCCAACCATTCTAGTTCAAACACCTGAGCAGGAATCTTTGTTAATTTTTCCTTGTCATCATTACTTAAATCTAATTTTTTAAGCTTTTTCTCTTTCGCTTCGCGGATTTTTTCACTATTCCATTCAATTGAAAACTGCTTTAGTACGAAAGAATAGTGTTTTTAAACCTCTCCCTGCTTCGGGGAGAGGGATTTTTCAGAATCTATCAAACTCACCTACAGTTAGTATTTCCAAGCAATATTAATGATGAGATTTACTAAGCACCTCAGCAAAAAAAGTTATTCAACTCTGGCGCGGAGTGCAGGAGATGGAAAAAGGTTTTCAAATGCTGCTTGACGCTCATTTAAGGGTTCTGGAGCATAGTTCCAAAGACTTTCATAATAAAAGAATGTTACACCTAGACCCCGTTCTTGGGCAGCCCGCACCTGAGACTTAATTTGTTGCATTGGGACTGGATTATTTCGTAAGCCTGTCATAATCCCAACTCCAGTGGGAATGGTTTGTTGCGCTTCTTGAATTTCTGGACGAGAAATATTTGCGATAAAGCTTTGCAAATCCGGACGATAAATTTGCACAATTAACTCGTCTACAATATCTTGCCGCATCCAACTAAGCCAATCTTGGAGGTGGAACTTGTAAGCAAAGTCATAGTAATTAGGAGCAACCGAGAAAATCGCCTGGGGTTTTCTCTGCTTCACTGCTTGGTTAAGTTTGACCATGAAGGCGGTAATTTTATCTGCCCGCCACTTTACCCATTCCGGATCTTCAGCATTCGTCGGGGGATTGTTCTTTGTTTCTTTGCTGTACAAGGCAACTGTATATGGATCGTAGCCAAATTCGCGGGGCAAACTCATGTGATCGTCAAACTGAATACCATCGGCATCATATTGAGTGACAATTTCCAACACGAGATTGGTGATGAATTGTTGCACTTGTGGATGGAAGGGATTGAGCCACATCACCTCACCAGCCGCGCTGATGGAAGTTTGGCTACCATCGCGCTTTTGTGTGAACCAATCTGGATAATTCAGTGCAAGTTCCGACGTTGGGGGCGCCATAAATCCAAACTCAAACCAGGGAATTGCTAAGAGTCCCTTGCGATGGGCTTGGTTAATGAGGTCAGCGAGAATATCATGTCCATCTGAACCTCTATGGACAAAAGGTTGAATGCCTGCGCGTTGTGCCGTGGTGCTAGGATACATCACATAGCCAGAATTCCAAACCACAGGATAGATTGTATTGAAGTTCAGCCGTCGCAGATGATTCATGGCATCTTGCACTTTGGCGCGATTCTTCAGGGTGTCAAAATCATTGTTCGTCATCCAAACCCCGCGAATTTCCTGACGGGGTAGCTGGGCAACAGCAGGGGTGAAGCTATCTACCAACAATACCGTGATAAAGGATATTAAAATCAGTAGCGGGAAAATATATTTAAGTTTTCGTCGCCAACCTCGAACAAAAAAAGTTGATTTCATAGGTTTGAATGATGCATTAGCTACCCACACACGCCATTGCTTGCTTTTGTGATTCAATCTACTAGTCATATAGTGTACAAGCATTTATACTCACTAAGAAATTGACCGATTGGTAGTTGTTTGTTCCCTGTGTATGGAACTTTTGCACCAGAAAAACTAAATCAAACTTACGCACATTAAGAAAGTTGACGTAGCTAGTAGTCATTAGTGCCTGGGTACTGAGGATTGGGGATTGAGCATTGGGTATTGGGAGAAGACGCGATAAATCGCGTCTCTACATGAGGGTTTTAGATTTATCTGAAATGTTGTATTGCCCCAGTCCCCAATCCCCAGTCCCCACTCCCTATTCCCCAGTCCCCACCTGTGTCACAATAAAGAACTGTAATCAGAAAAATATTGTTAGGTAATTTAGTGAGTCCAACTGCTCAATCTACGGCAAGTGCGCGTCGCGTGGTGTTTCCTTTTACGGCAATTGTCGGCCAGGAAGAGATGAAACTGGCGCTGCTGTTGAACGTGATTGACCCCAAAATTGGTGGTGTCATGATTATGGGCGATCGCGGTACCGGTAAATCCACAACTATCCGGGCGCTGGCGGATCTGCTGCCAGAAATCTCTGTGGTTGCCAATGACCCTTTTAGTAGCGATCCTAGCGACCCTGACTTGATGAGCGATGAAGTCCGCCAACTGTTAGAACAAGGGGCAGAAATTCCCGTAGCTCACAAAAAAGTCCAAATGGTAGACCTGCCGTTAGGAGCTACAGAAGACAGGGTTTGCGGCACCATCGACATCGAAAAAGCTTTATCTGAGGGTGTCAAAGCTTTTGAACCAGGACTCCTGGCAAAGGCAAACCGGGGCATTCTTTATGTGGATGAAGTCAACTTACTAGATGACCACCTTGTAGACGTGCTACTCGATTCCGCCGCCAGTGGTTGGAACACTGTAGAACGGGAAGGCATTTCAATTCGCCACCCAGCACGTTTTGTTCTTGTGGGTTCTGGAAACCCAGAAGAAGGCGAACTGCGCCCCCAACTACTCGATCGCTTTGGGATGCACGCAGAAATTCATACAGTCAAAGAACCAGCCTTACGAGTACAAATCGTCGAACAACGGGCGGAATTTGACCAAAATCCTCCAGTATTTCTCGATAAATACAAACCTGAGCAAGAAGCATTACAAGAGACAATTGTCAATGCCCAGCAACTGTTACCAGAAGTAAAAATTGACTATGATTTGCGGGTGAAAATTTCTGAAGTCTGCTCTGAACTGGATGTAGATGGTTTACGGGGTGATATTGTCAGTAACCGCGCCGCCAAAGCTTTAACAGCATTTGAAGGACGCACTGAAGTTACAGTTGACGATATCCGCCGCGTGATTACGCTATGTTTGCGTCATAGACTGCGGAAAGACCCGTTAGAATCAATTGATTCTGGCTACAAAGTCGCCAAAGCTTTTAGCCGCGTCTTTGGTGTCGAACTCCTAGAGGATGATACTGCACAAAAAAATGGCACAGGTCAAAAGTTAGGAGTTAGAAGTTAGGAGTGGGAGATGGGGAGATGGGGAGAATAACTTTTAACTCTTAACTCTTAACTCTTGTACAGACGCGATTCATCGCGTCTACTCCTAACTCAGCACTGGGCACTCAGCACTCAATACTGACTATGAGATTTTGGTATTTTTGGTTCAACAGCTTTATTTTATCTAGCCAATACAACCCGCCCCGGTTTGTAGAATTATTGATGCTGTTTTTAGCGATCGCCATGCTAGCAACAGCGACTATTTTACCCGACAGACCATATTTAATTTTAGGCTTGAGCTTAGTAGTTGGGGCATCTATTTCGATTTTAGTGCGAGAAGCGATCGCCCCCTCACCCCAAACACGAATTACCCAAGTCACAGCATTACTATTACTAATTATTAGCCTTTATGGCTTTGCTGATTTAATGCACACTCTCTAATTAGTCATTTGTCAGTTGTCCTTTGTCCTTTGCAAATGACTAATGACTTACCAATTTTGCATTTCCACTAATTCTATACACAAATCATTAATTTGCTCTAAATCGGGTTTGTGAGGTAGGGCAGATTGTTCGTAAACGATTTCCATTTCGGCAACTAAATCTTCTGCCATTTTCATCACCTGTTCATAGGAATAATCACCCTTGAGGATAGCTTTTAAATCATCAGCATCACCCGCTATTCTCCTATCTACAATCACTTCTCCTTGACGCAATATTTCTAGTCCACTGCGTAACAATCTAATGCAGTGCATCCCATGTTTGAGGTCAAAACCTGACTTGAGTTCCATTTCTGCTCTAGCCGGATTTCTATTTTCCTGCCAAGATAAGTAAGCTTTCCATTCTCTTAGGGCTGTTTGATAACTTTGACTTTTCTGAAGCAGGCGGATAAAATCTTTACGGCTATTAGTTAACTTTTGAGTATATTCTAAAGTCTCATCGGGTAAAGTATATTGTTTTAACACTCCTTTAAAATCAATATCTGCTGTCAGTAATTTGTATAGCTGCTCAGCTTCTTCCAAAAACTCAATTCTTCCTCTAATTAAGTTATAAAGATATTCCAAAAAAGCATTTAGTTCATCTTTGGTTAGTGTTGCTTCCTCTTCTATGCCAAAGTCAGATGGGATTGGCTTTTTTTGCGGTGGCTTTAATAACCACTTGCGATGACTTTCCATTTTTTTGATTTGAGCAAAGGCATAACCAGTGTAAGTATGCTTTACCTTTTTGCTCAAAAATAATTGTTTATGGCTAATTAAATGCTGTCCTACTGGGGTTAGAAAAGGATAGTTATTTAACCAGAGTAATTCTAAAACATTGGGGTTAGCTCCCGATAATAACTGGAGGATTTTTTTTAATTCATATATAACTGTATCTTTGTTGTTATCTATAAATGAAAATATTCCTGGCTCGTCCCAACCAGCATCTTTTTGTTCTATGCGATCGAATCCCAAATAGTACCTTTTCGGTGCGATAAACACTCCGCGATAATCCAAGTCGGAATCTGGACGATTTAAACCATAGCCGTGGCTACCTGCCAAACCAATGAAAATAGTTCTTTGTTCAATTTCTATTCTTTTCATATCAATGGAGTGTTAATGATGATCTTTGTGCTAGTGTAATGCACTAAACCAGGCTTCTAAATCTGCTTGAGCCTGAAAATCTAGCAAAGCTTCTCCAAGGTTTTCTAATTGTTCTAAGGAAAGAGTTTCAATACGTTCTAGCAGTTGTTGAGGTAATTCTCCCACCCGCCGAGTAAGTTGACGGAGAATGAGCGATCGCTCTCGCTGTTCTCCCCGTTGTTCTCCTCGTTGTTCCCCTTCTTCGAGAATTTCTTGATAAATTACTGACTCGCGCATCATACCCTCCCGAAATAATTGTCGAATCAAGTCCTTTTTGTATTTTAATCCCGCTAAGATTTGGGTGTAAGCGGAAATTTCGGGTTGTTGTTCTGGCTGAAGTTGATTGACTCGTTCCACAACTTGTTGTAACAAGGTTTGGGGTTGGGTGGTTGCTGTTAGTGGTGCTAAGGGTAACAACGCTGGGTCATTAAGAAATAGTTCGGGATTTTCCTCCCACATGCAAATTACACGATATTCGTGACGGGTGGTTTCCACGCTGAAGGCAGTTTCAATTATTGTTTCTGGTGCAGGGGGAAGTAATAATACGACAACTTGCGTTATGGGTAGGCGATACAAACGGTACAAGCGTACCCAATAATCGAGCATCCGCAGGGGTAGCGGTGGTGTGGATTCTAGTTTGGTTTGAAATTCCAGGTGGAGAATGCGTCCCTTTAACTGTAGAAACGTGACATAATCGGCACGAATCGGTTCAATGCTTAATTCGGTTTTGAGGACTTTCACAGAAGTCTGCGCTGTACCCAAAACCCAACTAGCAAAATTGACGGGATGTTTTTCGGAAAGCAGTTTGCACAGGTTATCAAAGGACATTGATAATAGATATTCATCTCACAAGGCTTTGTTATGATCTCGTGGGAAGTGGTCTAGTGGTCGATTACGTCTCAAAGAAGTGAGGAATCTAACTTTTCACGAATGATGTAAAATTTCTATATTTGCAGGTATATATCAAAATAAACACTCTACGAATTTATATTTCTCGAAAACTATATCACTCATATATCCAAGTTTAAATATTAATTTATACCTTGTTTTCCTTAACAAGAAGCTTCATGATTGACTTTAAAAGCACATATTCATAAACAAGCAAATAATTCTGTATCTTTTGGTTGTTGACAGAAGCATATCTAATAATCATTTCAACCTAATTCATGTCGGAGTTTGACTAATCCAATGCTAGAAGGATGGATTCAAATTATATTAACGCTAGTAATTGTAGTAGCAATTACTCCGTTTTTTGGGCGCTATATGGCGGGTGTATACCTAGAACAAAGTACTTTTCTCGACCCAATTTTAAATCCCGTTGAGCGAGTGCTTTATTCCTTGGTTGGAGTTAAAGCCAAAGAAAATATGACGGGTTGGCAGTATGGGCGAGCAATCTTGTATAGCAATGTTGCAATGGGGTTGCTGATTTTCTTGATTATCATGAATCAAGGATGGTTACCATTAAACCCAAACAAGATAAATGCCCCAACTTGGGATACAGCGCTGCATACTACTATTTCCTTTATTACTAATACTAACCAGCAGCATTATTCTGGTGAAACTTACATGAGCTATGCCAGTCAAATGTGGGGACTTGGTTATCACATGTTCACCTCAGCGGCCACTGGTTTGGCTGTGGGAATTGCTTTTATTCGGGGTTTAACTGGTAGACCGTTGGGCAACTTTTATGTAGACTTAATTCGCTCAATTACGCGAATTTTGTTGCCTATTTGTATTGTTGGCGGGATTGTTTTGATGGCGGCTGGCGTTCCAGAAACGCTGGCGGGTGTAGCGGTGTTCCCCACTTTGGAAGATCCTAACATTAGTCAGGCGATCGCTCGCGGCCCTGTTGCCCATTATGAAATTATCAAACAATTGGGGGAGAACGGCGGCGGCTTTTTTGCCATCAACTCGGCACACCCCTTTGAAAATCCCAGCGGATTTTCTAATTTAATTCAAATTGTCGCCATGCTTTCAATTCCCACTTCCTTTATCTACACCTATGGCTTGTTTGCTAACAACACTAAGCAAGCTTGGTTAGTCTTCGGCATGGTGGGTGTGCTTTATGTAGTATTTATTATCGTGACAGCTATTGGCGAATACAACGGTAATCCGGCTGTGAATGCTGTGCTGGGAAGTCAGCAACCGAATTTGGAGGGTAAAGAAGTCCGGTTTGGTTGGGCAGAATCTGTGCTATTCGCGGTAAGTACAACTGCTACCATGTGCGGTGCGGTCAACAGTTTACACGATTCGTTCATGCCTAACGGCGGTTTTATTACCCTTTCCAACATGTTCCTGCAAATTATCTGGGGTGGACAGGGTACAGGAACGGCTTATTTATTTGCTTACCTGATTCTGGCTGTGTTCGCTACAGGGCTAATGGTGGGACGCACACCAGAATTTCTCGGACGCAAAATTGAGAAACGGGAAGTTGTGCTGGCTAGTTTCTTGATTTTGCTAGTTCACCCGATCGCTATTATGATTCCCGCAGGTATCGCCTTAGCATTTCCTGACCAATTATCAGGAATTAGCAATCCCGGCTTCCACGGTTTTGCTCAAGTGATTTATGAATACGCCTCGGCTGCTGCTAACAACGGTTCTGGGTTTGAAGGCTTGGGGGATTCTCAACCTTCACCATTAGCGATCGCTACAGGCGCAAAAACCACTGCAACCGCCTTGTGGTGGAATCTAAGTACCTGCTTTAGTTTACTAGCAGGACGTTATATTCCTATACTGGGTTTACTCTTCTTAGCAGATAGTATTTCTCGTAAGCAAGCTGTTCCTTACACCAGTGGGACATTGCGAACTGATACCGGACTATTTACAGGGGTTACCGCAGGGGTGATTTTAATTCTAGGCGCACTGACATTCTTCCCAGTGCTTGCATTAGGCCCCATTGGTGAAGCGTTTTTTATCGCTAAAGGTATTGGGTAGGGAGTGGGGAGTAGAGAAAATTATAGAAACTCGTTAATCCATCTTTGATACTCATTAATCCACCTCAGAACTCCGTTAATGAGTCTTTGATACTCATTAATCCACCTCAAAGACTTATGCCTCATACTCGATCCCCTCATGATTTAGGCAAAATCATGAAAAAACGAACTGCAAAGGACGCATAGACGCGGAGCGGCTTCCCGCAGGGTAGGACACAAAGAAATAAGAATTTTAGAGAGTTTTTGCGTAAGTCTTAGCCCAATCTCCCATTTTCATAATTTAATTTATGCCAATTACTACTAATTCTCCTTCACCGCGTGTTCCATCGGGAACTCGTGACTCGCGTAAGCACACCCCCAAGGCAGATATGCGGGGGCTTTACCAGAGAGCAATTCGTGAGTCATTTGTCAAGCTCGATCCGCGAATTACTGTTAGAAATCCAGTCATGTTTGTTGTTTGGGTGGGAACAATTGTTACCTTCCTTGTGACCCTTAACCCAAATGTTTTTGGCACAATCCAGGCAGATGTGAATCAACAACGCTTGTTAAATGGGTTGATTACCTTTATTCTGTTTTTCACACTGGTTTTTGCTAACTTTGCCGAAGCTGTGGCTGAAGGACGGGGCAAAGCTCAGGCTGATTCATTAAGAACGACGCGATCGGATACCATCGCTAATAAAATTCTCCCTGATGGTTCAGTTGAAAAAGTCAACTCTACGGAATTGCGGCGGGGTGATTTAGTAAAAGTGATTGCCAATAATATGATTCCCGCCGATGGCGAAGTAATTAAAGGCATTGGTTCAGTAGATGAGTCTGCAATTACTGGGGAATCTGCGCCTGTATTGAAGCAACCAGGTACAGATATTGCCAGTTCGGTAACAGGAGGTACACGCTTACTCTCCGATGAGTTGACAATTAAGATTACCGCCGATCCTGGCCAAGGCTTTATTGACCGGATGATTGCCCTAGTAGAAGGGGCACAACGCACCAAGACTCCCAATGAAATTGCCTTGACGGTATTGTTAGCAGTGCTGACACAGGTGTTCTTAATTGTCGTGGCAACAATGCCGCCATTTGTCAGCTACATCGCCAATTTTATCAGTACTGTATTTGGCGAACAGGCAGCAAATAGTTTGCGTGCGGGTGCTAGCGTGGCGATTTTAATATCGTTACTGGTAGCTTTGATTCCCACAACTATTGGTGGTTTACTCAGTGCGATCGGTATTGCTGGTATGGACAGAGTTGCCCAATTTAACGTCATTGCTACCTCTGGTCGAGCGGTGGAAGCTTGCGGCGACATCAACACTTTGGTGCTAGATAAAACAGGAACAATTACCTTGGGGAACCGCATGGCTGATGAATTTATTCCCCTGGATAATCACTCAATAGAAGATGTGGCGCGAGTTTCCCTAGCTGCTAGCTTATTTGACGATACGCCGGAGGGCAAGTCAATTGTGGCATTAGCAGAAAAGTCCCAGATTGTGGTAGATTTCAACATCGATAAAGCCGAAGGTGTGGAATTTTCCGCCAAAACCCGCATGAGTGGTACAAATCTGCCTGATGGTAAACAATTTCGCAAAGGTGCGGTAGATGCCATTAAGGGATTTGTGCGTTCTCGTGGCGGTTACGTTCCCGATGATATAGATGCAGCTTATGAGCGAGTTTCCCGGTTAGGGGGTACACCCTTAGCTGTTTGCCAGGATGACAAAATTTATGGTGTGATTTACCTCAAAGATATTGTCAAACCTGGTTTGCGGGAACGGTTTGACCAACTGCGCCGCATGGGTGTTCGCACCGTCATGCTCACAGGCGATAATCGAATTACCGCTTCAGTGATTGCCAAAGAAGCTGGAGTTGATGATTTCATTGCCGAAGCGACTCCAGAAGACAAAATCGAGGTGATTCGCTCCGAACAATCCCAAGGTAAACTGGTGGCAATGACTGGAGATGGCACCAACGATGCACCTGCCTTAGCTCAAGCAAACGTGGGTGTGGCCATGAACTCTGGGACACAAGCTGCCAAAGAAGCTGCTAACATGGTGGACTTAGACTCAGACCCCACCAAGTTGATTGACTTAGTAACTATTGGTAAACAGCTGCTCATTACCCGTGGAGCATTAACAACATTCTCCATCGCCAACGATATCGCCAAGTATTTTGCCATCATTCCCACCATCTTTGCTGCGGCTGGAATCGGCGCACTTAATATCATGGCACTCAAGAGCGCTCAATCTGCGATCGTCTCCGCGCTAATTTACAACGCCTTGATTATTCCAGCACTAATTCCCCTAGCACTTAAAGGAGTAAAATTCTTGCCTCTTTCAGCAGACCAACTCCTACGCCGTAACATCTTCATTTATGGCGTTGGTGGTATCATTGCTCCCTTCATAGCCATCAAAATTATAGATATAATCTTGCCCTTGTCTTAAAACTTCCAAATTAAAAAACCTCTCTCTTCTTAATCTCTCCGTGCCCTCTGCGCCTCTGCGGTTGGTTTTCTTAATCTTGAAAAACCCTAAATTTACTTATGAAACCCCCTCATATTCGACCAACCATCCCCATATCCCAACTATCTGAAGCAATAACTGAAATCTGGTGTCAATGGCGTAAACAAAAACTGCCACTGTATTTATTCCTAGCGATGTGCTTCAACTTAGTGGTTGCACCTGTAGTTTATGCAGCTACAAGCGAACAACTTTCCAAGAGTCAAGCTTGGGGAGTAGGACTGCTAGGACTGGTAACAGTAGGACTTTCTATTTATTTATTTTTTGTAATGTTTGTACCGGAGAAATTCTAATGAGTTTTGCACGCGAAGCCAGCAGAGCTATTCGTTCTACCCTGGTACTCTGGGTTATTGGAGCGATTATTTATCCTTTTTTGATGATTGCCATTGGGCAGATTGTGTTTCCCTTTCAAGCCAATGGTAGTCTACTAACAAATAGCACAGGTCAAGTTGTGGGTTCTGCGTTGATTGGTCAACCATTTAGTAGTGATCGCTATTTTAACAGCCGTCCCAGCACCACTAGCTACAGCACCGCCGACCCCAAAAAAGATGATGCAGGAGTTTTGCAAACCGGAGTTTCCGGTGCTAGTAACTTAGCTCCCAGTAATCCCGCATTACTAGAACGCATCAAAGGCAAAGATGACCCAGAAAAGAGCAAAAAAGTTGAAGGTGACTTCAATCGTCTGAAAACAGCAGGCGTCCAGCCGACAGCGGATCTTGTCTACACCTCTGGTTCTAGCCTTGACCCCCACATCACCCCCGAAGCCGCCAAAGCCCAAATTGCACGAGTAGCTAAAGCGCGGGGAGTTCAGCCGAACGAACTTGAAACCTTAATTGCTCAAAACACCGACGGTCGCTTTCTTGGTATCTTTGGTGAGCCTGGAGTTAATGTTTTGAAGTTGAATCTAGCTCTAGATAAAATCAACGGATAAAACCATGAAAAGTGCTTAAAATACAATACGGTTCAGTTAAGGCTAAAACTCTTGGTAAAATTCAATTTTTTTTACGAACCGCAAAGGACGCATAGACGCGGAGCGGCTTCCCGCAGGGTAGGACGCAAAGAGAAGAAAGAAATGCTTAACTGAACTGTATTGGCTTAAAATATTTATCTATTTAAGTTTTAGCTCCCCGAATTTTTAAAGAAGTTGGGGAGCTTGTTTTTTACAAAGGATGAATACAGCGTTTTTCAGGTAAATGAAGTATATGGGTAGGGGCGCACAGCTGTGCGCCCCTACTATCATCTGTACCTCACCAACTTGCAATCTGCTGTAATTGTTCGTGGTAAAAATATACAGCGTTTGTATATCTCTAAGTATATGCTTTTCTAACTATTAAGTAGATATATTTAAGTAGGATTTACATTCTTACAAAATATATCCATTCT
This sequence comes from Nostoc sp. CCY 9925, assembly GCF_963920935.1. Lineage (NCBI taxonomy): Bacteria > Bacillati > Cyanobacteriota > Cyanophyceae > Nostocales > Nostocaceae > Nostoc > Nostoc sp. CCY 9925. The sequence goes on from NZ_CAWUDO010000002.1 coordinate 121,440, forward strand.
AAATATAATTTTCTGTAGATTGTTGGACAATATTATTAGAGTTAAATAAAAGCATTTAGTGTTAAAAAACAAAAAAGCTTTAGAACCAAGTCTATTTGGTGTTTTAATCCAAGCAAATAGTATTTACTGTGGCATTCATTTAACTGAGATTCAGTTACCAGATCAATGTGCTTTTTTGGGAATTTTAAGAGAAAGTCAAGTGATTTCTGCAACAGATAATCCGATTATTTGTGCTGGAGATTATATCTTAGCGATCGCAATTCATCCAATGATGGTTCCCGCTCTCAAAGTCACTCTCAAAAAAATCCATTCTCTTTACTATTCCCTCAACAATTGTTTATTGGAATCTCGACCAACAGATAAACAATCTCTCAATTCAGATGATTCAGAATTTATTTCTCCAAAAGAGTGTTCATCAGTCTACCTTGATTGAAGTTAAAGCGATTGAAACAACACATAATCATACAAAAGCGCGGGATGGAGATATTCCCTTTATAGCAGTATTTTTGGCTCACGTTTGCTTCATGGTTGCTTGGGGAATCGTTGTTTATCTTGTTTCATATTTCTGCAAATCAATAGAAGATCCCCGACAAAACGTAACAGAGGATAAAGATGAAATAGTAAGCATCAAAACTGTACAGCCACATCCCTGTAAAAAATGCCATTTTTTTAACAACAATTCTTATCTCAAGTGTGCAGTGCATCCTGATATTGCTTTAACTAAAGAAGCACTCAATTGCTCTGACTACAAATCTAGATAGAGTTATTTGATTTAGCTTGAGTTCACATTTATGAATCTCTTTTTACGACCCCGTTTAAGAGATGTAGCAGAGACTATTGAAAAATATGATGAGAATTTCTGGGTAAATGGTCATGCTTTAAAAATTATCATTTTTGATGATTCTACCATTGTGAATCATGAGAAGTATTACCCACTTTTAGAACAAACTAAAACAGTCAATGATGTATTTTATGTTGGGCCGCATCAGAAAGAACAATTTATTACATTTTTAAATGAAAGACTGCGCGATCGCAAGCTAGAATCCCTAGTCAAAAACTTATTTCGTCCCAGCTATGGCGGTAATCGCAACTTCACCTTGATGTATACCCTTGGACATTTAATGGTCAGTGCAGATGATGATATGCGACCAGATGCATTGATTGAAACTAGTCCAGAGTCTTTAACAGGCGATGAAATTTGTCGAGGTAAACTAATCAAGTCCACCCAACAAGATGGCTTTGTGCATAAATCTTTTGATTTACTCACAGCTTTTGGTGATGTTCTCGGTCAAAAAGCCAGCCACGTACCAAAAAATTTTGAGACTGGAGAATTGATTATTGATACAGCAATGGATTTAGAAACCAATACTACCAAAGGTTACTTTCGAGAGAACAGCCTTTTATTGCAACAAGGGAGAGTATTGAATAATGCGATCGTTAAGATTGCCCAAACTTTTCGCACTGGAACTAATGATATTGATACACTTGATTTCGTTCATATGTATCTCAATGATGAAAATCAAATCAGTCCAAACGATCTGAATGATTTTTATATTCTCACTAATTTTAGACCTGTTATCACTAACAAAAACTGGAGAATGGATTGTGGAGTGGCTGGATATGACAACCAACTAGGTTTACCACCCTTTTTCCCAACTCGCCTGAGATTTGAAGATTATATCTACAGACTTTGGATACAGCAAGAAGGCGTTGTGGCTGCACATGTTGATGCTGTCCAAAACCATATTAGAAATAATTACATGCGTAATCCTCTGGCTAGCGAACTCTTTAATGAAGAAATATGTAGTTTGCTGAAAAAGAAGATTAAAAACAGCGTTTATCATCTTGACGACTTGGGAATCAAGTTTGATTACTCTGGTGAAGTTACCTTACAAGATTCTGAGGAAATCCTGCAAAAAATTTTTGCTATACACACTCAGGTACTTAAAGCTTCAGTATCTACCCAAAATGAAGAACGTAAGCAGTCTCTCCAGTTGTTTGCAGCGAACTTGTCGAGAGTATTTTATGGGTTTGAACCCGACTTTTTTCAGCAAAATGTCTCCAGAATTATCGACGATGTGATTAGCCAATTTCATGGCTCTCTAGAAATCTGGCCAACTCTCGTGGAAATCTGTTACTTTTACAAAGATAAAAAAGATCTACCGCAAATCAGAGTCAAAAATAAGAAGCTAAAGTCTAGAAATGGGTCAAAACCTAGCGAAATACCAGCATAAAGACTCTTTGGTGAAGTTAAAGTCAAAATTTAGGAAAATAGGATGATGAATCATCAATAGGCTGATAGCACTAGATTTTGACTTCTGACTACCAAGTGCCCAATGCTGACAACAGTTTATTTGAAAAACAAGCCATCTGCAAAAGTTTACGATTCTTCATCCGTAAATATTCTGTAAAACATAGCTGAGGTGACTACAATCTGATAATATTTCTACCAAGTAGAATAATTGCTTATTCTCTTTTTCTTGAACCCACTGATTTTGGGTCTTTTTTGGGAAAGGAAAATAAAAAATGTCTCATTTATTGTGGAAAACTCTGGTACTAAGTCCAGTAGTTTTGGGAGTGACGGTGTTGGTTTCCGCTAGGGCTTTAGCTACTGAAATAGCAAGCTCTTCTGAAGATGCAAAGGCAAAAGCTGTTCAGACGCAAGCACCAGAAGCTTTTGGCGCTTCACTATCGATGCAAACACAGCAACCAGCTGCCGATCAATTTGTGGTTGCCCAAGCAAAGACAGATGAGAATAAAGTCTTAGAACAAGTTAACCGCTACAGCAGCGAAGGCAAGAACCAGAATTCACTGTCTCAGGTCACATCTGTTTCTCAGTTTTCTGACGTACAGCCGACTGATTGGGCATTCCAAGCTTTGCAATCTCTGGTTGAGCGCTATGGTTGTATTGCTGGATACCCCAATTCGACTTATCGTGGCAATCGGGCACTTACCCGTTATGAGTTTGCCGCAGGTTTGAATGCTTGTTTAGACCGGGTTAATGAACTGATTGCCACAGCAACTGCTGACTTGGTGACAAAACAGGATTTGGCAACTCTCCAGCGTTTGCAAGAAGAATTCTCAGCAGAACTGGCAACTCTGCGTGGTCGAGTAGATGCTTTAGAAGCGCGTACTGCTGAACTGGAAGCAAATCAGTTTTCTACTACCACCAAACTAGTTGGTGAAGCTATTTTTGCCGTTACTGATATATTTGGCGGTAACACTGGCGATGCTAATAATACCGTCTTCCAAGATAGGGTACGTTTAGACTTGCAAACCAGCTTCACAGGTAAAGACGTACTACACACACGTCTGGCAGCTGGTAATGCAACAGCCTTTAGTCAAATAGATGATGGTGGTTTTCCTATTGATACTGCTGAAGGTACACAAACCTTTCAAATTGGTAGCACTGGTAACAATAGTGTAAGTATAGACTGGTTGGCGTATTACGTACCCATCGGCCCAGCCCAAGTTTACATTGCAGCCACCGGAGGTATTCACAGCGATTACGTTGCCACTAATAACCCTTACTTTGAGGACTATGACGGTGGTAATGGTGCCTTGTCTACCTTTGCTTCTGAAAGTCCCATCTATCGCATTGGTGGTGGTGCAGGTGCAGCATTTACTTTACCCTTTGGTAAGGGTGGTAACATTTTCAAACCAAGTTCACTGACCGTAGGTTATTTGGCGTCAAATGCTAATAATCCGGGGCCAAATCAAGGTTTGTTAGAGGGTAACTATGCAGCTCTGGGACAGTTGAACTTTAGTATTGGCGATAGCTTAGCGATCGCTGCTACTTACGTTCACGGTTATCATGGTGCTGGAGGCGGTAATTTATTCGATTTAGGTGGTGGTTTGGGCAGCACTAACCGCGTCGTAGGTACCGGTCAAGCTAACACCCTAACTGCCGTAAACGGATCTTCCAGTAATTCTTACGGCATATCAGCAGCCTTTAGACCCAGTGACAAACTCTCAGTTAGTGGCTTCATTTCTTACCATGATGTCACAGGCTTCGGCGCAGGTGATGATTATGAAGCTTGGAGCTACGGTCTTGGGGTAGCCTTGCCTGACTTTGGTAAAAAAGGTAACGTATTGGGGATTTTTGCTGGTGCAGAACCTTATGCCCGTAACCGAGCAGGCTTTGTTGGTAATGACGTACCTTATCACTTTGAAGGCTTCTATAGATATCGCGTGTCAGATAACATCTCAATCACCCCAGGGGTGATTTGGTTGACTTCTCCTGGCCAAAACAGCGCTAACGATGATGCAATTATCGGTACGTTGAGAACAACTTTCACATTCTAAAAATTTAGCAAAATAGTACTGAGTCACCGAAGAACTTTACTTTGGTGACTCAAATTTTTTATTTGTCATTTGTCATTAGTCATTAGTCATTAGCAAATGCCCAATGCCCTTTAACAAATATTTGTGCAGACAAAATTAACAACATCCGCAAGTCCTGATTGAGTTTTTAAATTAGTAAAAATAAAAGGTTTATTGCCGCGCATTTTTTTAGCATCTCGTTCCATGACACTTAAATCTGCACCGACATAAGGTGCTAGGTCAGTTTTGTTAATCACCAATAAATCAGATTTAGTAATGCCAGGACCACCCTTGCGGGGAATTTTATCACCAGCGGCAACATCGATGACATAAATAGTTAAATCCACTAATTCTGGACTAAAGGTAGCAGCCAAATTATCACCGCCACTTTCTAAAAATACTAAATCCAAATCGGTAAAACGTTCCTCTAATTCTTCAATTGCTGCTAAATTCATAGAAGCATCTTCACGGATGGCAGTATGAGGACAACCGCCAGTCTCTACACCTAAAATGCGATCGCTTGCTAAAGCCTGAGAACGTACTAAAAATTGAGCATCTTCTTGAGTATAAATATCATTCGTCACCACCGCAAGCTGATACTGCTCGCGCAAAGTCTTGCACAAAGCATCCACCAAAGCTGTCTTTCCTGAACCAACGGGGCCAGCAACACCTACTCTAAATGCGTTTTTTGTCATTTGTTATTTGTTATTGGTCATTTGTTATTGGTAATTTGTCATTGGTCATTGGTCATTGGTCATCAGTAAATAACAAAAGACGACTGACAAAGGACAAATGACTAACTCCTAAATAACCTCGTATATTGCGTTTCATGTTGCATACTTGCCAGAGATAAACCCCAACTCCAACAGCTGAGTTGTTCGTCTTCCAAGGCTAGGATTTCTAATGCCATATTACTAATTAATAATTGTAAATCTAGTAATAACTGCTGTCCTGCTGTTTGTCCCAGGGGAATCAGTTTGACGCCAGCTGTAATCAAATTATTTGCCCAAGTGTGCAGATATGCTAATAATCCGGCTTTGATGTTAATTTGCCAATGGGCAAGGGCGATGCCAAAAGCGATCGCATAATTGCAAGGATTACCTACAGCATTGGTTATGGGTACAATCTGCGGTTCTATTTTACCAAGTAATTGGATGAGCGATCGCCCCATTTGCCAACTAGAGGCGCGTAATTCTTCTGTTTCCCTAGCAGCCGAAAACCAGAGATTCCAAGAGCATAAAGACTCGACATCACCCATTTTTGCAGATTTCTCAGCTCGTACTATTACCGCTGCCTCTAGCCGAATTGCCCCGTAAGTTAATTGTGCTTCTAGCCAATGTTTGAGGTCTTCCTGGTTGGCGATCCTAGCATTTTCTACTAATGTTTCCAAGCCTTCAGAATAGCTATATGCTCCCACAGGTAAAGCAGGACTAGCCAGCTGTAAAATATTTAAAAAATGGCTATCAGTGAGCGTGATGGTGTTGTCCATAAGCTCCTAATTCTGGCTGAAACGGTAAAATTTCTTCTTTAACTTCTAATCCCAGTTGTTCCAACATTGCGCTTAAAACTGAATCTGAAGACAAGCGTAAATAAGTCGGGGTAATTTCTACAGGTACATGGCGATTTCCTAAATGATATGCTGCTTTGAGTAATAAAAGTGGTGTTTTAGCAAAGGCAGTCATCACTAGTTCTGGTTTAGCGGTAATTCTAATTAAACTGTTATCGGTTTGTTCTTGGAGAATATCGCCATCATGTAAGACAGTTCCTCTGGGTAAATGTAAAAATACAACCTTCCCGTCTTCGGTTTCAAAGCGATGACGGCTGCGGGTGCGTTCTTCTGCTGTTAGCGCTAGAGTTAAGGTAACTGCTGCATCGTAATTGGGTGGCTTGAGTTGGGTAAATGTCAACACCAGAGTTTCACCTGATCTAAAACCATCGACTCATAATCTTAATCTCTCACGGATGAACCTGTTTTAGATAGCTGATGTTGACCTTTTCCCTGGTGCAAAATTTTTAATGAATATTTACTCTTCTCGACTCTTCTCCTGAAGAAGCGATCGCCAATCTTTAATAGCTTTTTCTGTCCATAACCAATTTTTAGCTAATTTATCTACCTGGAAATTTACGCCATCGGATTTCATTACCATTTGTCTCAACTTTATCGCTTCATTCATATATTGTGCTTGTTTGCCACTAGATTCATTTAGTGCAGATTTATACAGTCCCAGAGCTAAACCAGCATAGGAAGTTAAAGCATCCTGAGGTAGTGGCGTCTTTGTGGATGTTGTAGTAGAAGGTGTATTCTGTGCTTTGAGAGCTAAATTTAAAGCTTTGAACCAAGAATCATTAGCGCGATTCAGATTACCTTCTACGTAGTAAGCAAATCCTAAAGCGTTATTATACAAAAGCGAATCAGGTTTAGCTTTGGCAGCGGTTTCCCAGTAACGACGAGCATCATCAACGCTATAGTTAGCATCTCCGGTCTGGATTGATTGCCATGCCAATCGCCCCTTTAAAAAGTTGACAGATGGATCGTCAACTTGCTTATTTGTAACTAGTTTCAAAGCAGTTTCAGCCGCAGCAAAGGCGCCACGATTGAGCAATTCTTCCACAGCAAACAACCCAGCTTGTAAATCGCCTTGGCTCAATTTTTCAGTAGCAGTGGCGGTAACGATTCCAGTTGGTGCTGTTTCTAAATCGATATTTGGTTGCTTTTCGATGGGTAAAGACTCAGTGGGAATTGCTGGTATCTTCGACAGATTTGCTTGCGGTCGATTTTGCCACCACCAATTTAAACCGATCGCAATTGCGATCGCACTTATTCCGATAACACCAAAAATCGGCCACAGATGACGCCGCCGAGTACGATTTCTAGATGCAGATGGGGTTGGCTGCGATCGACGAGAAAAATCAGAATTTTGCCAATGTCTTTCTGAGTTTCCAACAGTTTCAGGAGGCGGTGCTGGAATTTCTCCCCACAAATCTGCTTCCTCAAAAGAGGAAGTCATTTCTTCTGAAACCTGCCTATTTGGAAGACTATTTTCGTGGATTTTTTGCTCGATTTCTGTAGAGGATTTTTGCTCATCCAACCGCCGAAACAAATCCGAAACGATGGCCGAATCTTCCGCATAACTTGGGTCATCATACTCGATTTCATCAACGAGATCGCCCCAAGTATCTTCGCCTAGCCAATCCAAGCCAGAAGAATCACGCCCCAAATCAGCAGGAATCATTTCCTCAATTCCTAAAGGCATTTCCGGATCGTCTGCGATCGCAGCATACATGGAACTGGGAATTGTCCCTACAGGCGAACTATACTGGTTGAGCGACTCCGGACTTTGAGGTAAACCAGTTTCGTGGCTCAGAAAACCGTCAAATTCTGGCTGGAGATACAAAATTGGCAATGCCCAGTACATTTGGTGAGAACCATAGGCAGAAATTAATCCTTGGCGCACCCGACTAACGCATAAATCTACTGGATACCCCTGACTCAAATTGCGGTAAAATAATTGCGTGAGTGTCAGTGCCACTTCATCAGGAATACGCTCTGACATTGCCAAAACACTGGCAATTCCTCGTTTCACAAGACTTTCTGCCAGGTTACGTTCACCAGTATCTCCAGAAGCACCAAAGGCAGCTGTGTAAGCTCCCAAGCAGGAATTAAACACTGCCATCTGGATGTTGTTATTGACGAGCAAACCTGCCAAATCATCTCCAGTGAGAATTTCCGTTAACCCAGTTCTGCGGCTGGCAAGATAAATTTCTCCGCCATTGGGGCCTAAGTTACTATGACCAGAATAGTGTAGAACATGATATCTGCCTTGCTCTAAAGCTTGGGTGAGTTCCTCACGTCCTGGTTGGTCTAATACAGTGAGTTCAATTTCTGGGAGATGACTGCTACCTTCAGCAAATCGTGTTGCTGGACGCGCAAGTTCCGCTTGCAGTTTGATTGCTTCCTGTTTGAGTAGGTCAAGGCGGACTTGATCTAAGGGCGAAGCAATTACCATCAATACTTTGACACCACTTTCTTCTAGCGGCGTAAAACTATTTGGGGATCGCAAACGAGAAGCACCCAAAATTCCACTTTGGAAACGAGAAAAAGCGACATAAGGGCCAGTGGCTAAGGGGCGATCGCCTGCGTGCATCACTTCCCAAGGCAAACGAGCTAACCTAGTCTCTTTCAGCCCCAAGCGTAAGCGGAGTACTTGTTGGTGATTCTGGGCAATACCTTGGGCAGTAATCCAACTATCTCTAAGAGTGCCTTGAAATAGGGCATTATATAATTGTTGACCCAATGCCACCAAATTCACAGAATTTCTCGCAATATCGCTTTCCCGCCCGCTAGATGCGAATGCATCTCCTTGTAACACCGACTTCAATGGGTCATTCATCAAATGCCCAGCAGCCATCAACCAATCAGCTACAGGCCAAGTCACCAATTCTTCTGCCAATGGCACCCCAGGCGCGACTTGTTCCGTCCGCACCAAGTAGTCGTTTTGCCCTACTGGGGTTACGGATATGTGGAATTCCTGGGTCACAGCTTCTCCTGCTTGCCTCCTAAATTCGGTTTGAAACGCAAAAGTTTCAAGTCGATTTTTCGCTCCCTCTGATAACTTAGATGCATCCCGCCCTTGAATGTTTCTGATTTTTAGTTGTTTTGGCTTTTCTACCTTTACAACTTTATCCGGATTGGATTACTTGGATCTAGAACACTTTATTGGTAGATGCACCTTGATCTTCAACTCCCCTAGTAGGCTAACACCCACTGGGGGTTTTTTTATTTTGGCAAACAACAGCAACCTCTAATATCAAGTTCGTGTGAACAGTTAAAGTTAGAACTAATACCCAGACACAAAGAGAATTCGGAGCGCCAGCTTTTGCCGATTTCAACTTGGGAGGACGCTCTACGCGGGGAGCTTAGAATTATACAGCAAATTTAAATTTGGTGAAGTACACAACCTTAGCTCGAAAAATCAAGTATAAGCCTTATTTTGCTGCCAAATTCCGGATTATGAATTCTGAATTATGCTGTAAGTAATTAAACTAACTTGACATAACGCAGATATTCTCCACCATAAAATAATGCTTAACTTTAGAATACTTGATTGGCAGATGAATGTACCTCGATCTTTAACTCCCGTAAATCGCTTAATATCCACTATTACAGCACGGCAAAAACCCAGCGACCATCTCAATTAACCAGACCAGGGGCTTAAGCGCCCTATCTTGATAAGATAGGCAAAAAGATAGGCAAAGTTCTGCCAAGTATAGTAGTTTTTGTTTGACACACAAAAATAATCAAGTTTCTGGGAAATTTATCCGGAACATGATGGTTAAAGCTAGAACATTTAATTGGTAGATGCACCCTGATAACTAGCTCCCCTGGTAAGCTAATAGCCACTGGGGGTTTTTTTTGCTCATCACACACCTATTTTTCAGGTAGCGCACTAATCATTGAATAATTGGTAGGTTTGACTGTGCCAATTTTAGATTTTAGATTAAAAATTATTTGAGTTCATGCCGCCCGTAGTGGGCAAAACAAATCCAAAATTTAAAATCCGACGCTTTATGACTCGCTAACGCTGCGCTATCAAGCCCTGTAACCTTCTGTCGTCTTTAATCTAAAATCGGCAATCTAGCTTGAAAAGCCTTGTTCTTCACCCTTGGTATTGGTGTAGCCAGAGGCTCGCAGATACGGAGAATTGCTACTCTATTGCCGCAAGCCTTAGGTCACGTAAGCACCCTACGAAAAGCCACTCTTTGGGCGTCTACCCACAAGTCGGGAAACCCGTCCCAGCGATTGGCTGAACTTTTGGCAAAATCCAAAATTGGTTGACCTGATAACTAACCCCTCTGATTGGCTAACACTTGTTGAGAGTTTTTTTTCTGGTGAGTAAACAACAATAACCTCAACTTCTGCATAATTTATCCGGTGGATAGCCATTAACTTGAGAAAAAAGAATTGGTAGATGCACCCTGATAACTCAACTCCCCTGGTTGGCTAAGACCCACTGGGGGTTTTTTTTGTTTGGAACCATTGAAGAATTTTAGATTTTAGATTTTGGATTAGGGTTTTTCGGTTCAGACCAAACTCTTTTGTAGACAAAACAAATCTCAAACCGAAGCCCAGTAACCTTGTGATTGGGATGAATCTAAAACAGGCTCGCGGGCTTGCTAACGCTACCCTATCAGCAATTCCAAATCTTGTTGGAGTTTGAGCATTTTCTCCGGAACATGCTGGCTGCCCCTAGAAAACATTATTGGTAGATGCACCCTGATAACTCACTCCCCTAGTAGGCTAACACCAACTGGGGTTTTTTTATTTTAAAAAATAATTGACCTTTGTACAAATTTATCCGGAGTATGGTGTTCAACCTCAGAACATTTAATTGGTAGATGCACCCTGATAACTAACTCCCCTGGTTGGCTAACACCCACTGGGGGTTTTTTTATGCCTAGAGGTACATTAGCTTGTTGTTAGACATCATGAGCCTCCATAAATTGCCACATACCCAGAATGCACCTTCTTACTACTGCTGGTAGACCTTCAATATACCCTTATAGCCAGCTTAGAGCAAAACCTAGTCACCCAATCCCTGTATCGCTTTCTTTTTATTTTTAGCTAGATAGGTGACTCTAAAATGATTGCTATGATATTTAATCACATTCTTAAGTTTTTTTCTAGATTCCTACTTTCTCGTTCTTCGACTGCTGCTTCCTAAAAAATTGGGCAAGGGGCAAAGGGGCGGAGGGAAAAGACTTACTACAACTTCTCTTCTACTCCCTCATCTCTTTTTGTTGACATTAACAACCTGCTATATGGTATATTCCATGGCGTTATGCTAGGATATCTAGCCTAAAACCAAAGAGTTGCCAACCGATGAGTTTAGCTGTAATTAAGTTTTCTTCTGAAGAGTGCGGCATCTGCCACAAAATGTCTTTTTATGACAAAAAGGTGGCTGAAGAACTAGGTTTAGAATTTATCGATGTGAAAATGCAGGATACAGCTGCTTACCGCAAGTATCGCAAGATTTTATTGACTCAGTATCCTGATAAATCAGAAATGGGATGGCCTACTTACATTGTTTGCAATTCTCCAGAAGGAGAATTTGAGATTGTGGGTGAGGTAAAAGGAGGTCATCCCAAAGGTGAATTTAGAAGTCGTCTCCAGCAGGTTCTCGATTCTACAACTAGTCAGAATTAATTACCTCAAAAGATTTAACCTCTAGGACAGGGCCAATCATGGCAGATGTCATCACATCTTCACGCACCTGTCCTTTAACTTTTGCTCTTTGTCCAGCTTTGAGTAAGTCTTTGTCAGCCCCTCTGAGGATTTCGTAAGTAACGCCATCTTCTGTAACTAACGCCCATGCGCCTGGGCCAATATCACGGCGTTGAATTGTACCTGTAACTGTAATGCTCATAAATAGTGCTGAGTGCTGAATGGGGAGTGGGGGAGTAGGGAGTGGGGAGATGGGGCAGGGGGCAAGGGAGGCAGGGGGAGATGGGTAAGTGTGGGGAGTCTCGGTAGTCTGGGGGGAAACATTTCTTCCCCATCCTCCCACACTTCCCACACCTGCCACACCTCTCAATGCCCCATGCCCATTTATGCTGCTTTTTCTTCGTTTTGCAATGCTAAACGAGCAAGTCCATAACAAAGTATGGCGTTGGTGATCAGGAACAGACGTGCTAAGTTAAGATTTCCAAATCCCCAAACTGCTGGGTCGTAAACAGCACTTACTATCAAGCAGGCTGCTACTCCTAGCGTTGAACCTATGGCAAACCATTTCCAACTAGGATGGCCTAACAGTAATGCCATTAATACAATGGGAATCAATACGCTGGCAAACAGGGGATTGAATGCATCACTTCCTTGGAGGGTATTGCCAAGTTCCGGAATTGAACTGCCCAAAACTCGGAAAGGCCATTGGGGAAGGTCAAAGATATAAATTCCCTTGAGGAAGAATAACCCAGAACTGCCAGCAATTAAACCGCCAGATAAAGACCAACTCCAGGTGAAGGGGAAGTAAACCCGTAAAAACCAAGCCAACAGATAGGAACCAATTACCATTAAAATCTTGGGTAACAGTGCTACTGCACCACCGTCAATCCAAAAACCTGGATTCAGGTAGCCATTATCCCGTAACCACCGGAAGAAATCTTGGAAACTGATTTGCCCTCCAACAGCTAGTTTGACTGCTGCTTCTGCATTGAGTTGTCCAGCGCCATAGTAGTTCAAACCATCATCCTGGATAACTCGTGCTGACTGTTTGAGGACTTTTAAAACTTCATCTGGTTCTTTAATACCACTAGCTCTGATTAATGCCGCAACACCAGCAACGTGGGGGGAAGCCATGCTTGTACCTTGGAAACCAAGAAATACGCCTTCGCCTTTTTCGTTGATAGTTTCTTGAAGAATCTTACCAGCTTCACTACCACCAGGAGCTGAGATATCGACCCCTGCACCAAAGTTAGAATAGGGTGCTTTTTCACCGTCTGGGCCGATTGCTGAAACGCCGATGACGTGAGGATAGCGGGCTGGATAGCTTGCGCCATTGGCGCTTTCATTACCAGCTGCGGCAACGATGACTACACCTTTTCTATGGGCATATTCGATCGCTTCTTTCATCAACTTGCTTTCACCACCACCGCCCAAGCTCATATTAATCACATCTGCGCCTTTATCAGCAGCAAATTTAATCGCTTCGGCAATATCGGCTACGGTACCGCCACCATAGGCACTCAGTACCTTCAGCGGCATCAGACTAGCTTCATAAGCAATTCCAGCGACGCCATATTTGTTATTTGTGGCTTGAGCAATGGTTCCAGCAACGTGAGTACCATGACCGTTATCGTCATTGGCTTGTTCTTTGTCGTTGACAAAATCATAGCCTTTGACGAATTTTGTCTCATACAAGTCGCGCACCTTCGTAATCCCAGTGTCAATTACTGCAACGGTGACGCCGCTACCTTTGGTTTGACTCCACGCGCCTTCAATGCCGATTTTGTGCAAGTTCCACTGCTTGCTGTAATATTGGTCATTGGGACCAGTTAATGAGAGATTTAGCTCATCATTTTCTTGCGGTTGCAAAAATTCTCCTAGCCAAGCGGCTTCACCTGGTTGTGGAATCTTTTTGTAAATATAATTTGGCTCTATGAATTCTGTAGCTTGGGCAAACTGAGATTTTTTCAGTTCTTGGAGTCGTTGCCGATCGCCCTTGATAATATACACATTATCCTTGGCCGAAAACTTGTTGTCTAATTGGGGTGTAACGTTGTATTGTTTGGCGATCGCTTGTAAATTCTGTTCCACCACAGTTGATGGGATATCTTCACGAAAATCAAGCAAAATCGTCTCAAAATCACCTTTAGCTGCCAGTCCCTGGAAATTCAGGAAACCAAATACGGCAGATCCCAACCCAATGACAAACAAGCACAATAATATAAGCTTTCTCATATTAACTCATCACCGCTTTTTGCCAGTTTGCTCACTACCATAACTTATCTGGATACCTTGTTGGTGGATTTGGCACTTTAGTTTACCTTCACTTCATTACTCAGGACTGTTGAAACAATGGAACATGGTCTTTTGTGGTTACCTCTGCTAGCAATGTTTTTCTGGCTAGCTTGGCAAGGCTCAAAGGAGTATCAAAAAGTCGAAGCCTACCGTGTCTGGGCGGAGCAATTTGAACGGGCTAAATATGATATTTATTCAGTATTAGGTCAAAAAGGAAACTCTATAACTTGGGGTAAACCGACACCTCAAGGGCCCGTTAAACTAGAAACATTTTCTTTAGTTGATGTCAAAGAAATATCTCTTTTGATAGATGGCAAATCAGTAAATGTAGAGATTCCACCTGACAAAGGTCGTTCTATAGAGTTAGAATTTGTATTTTGCGAATCCGGTGACTCAGTGCGCGTTCCGTTTACAGAAATCCCTTTAGCGGCGGAATGGGCAAAGTATTTACATTCAGCGTTAGCAAGTTGGCGATCGCCAACAAATCAGTAACTATATCAAGTCTGGGTAATTATTTATGGCAGTAAATACTATAATCATTCATTCGAGTTAGAGAATAACAAAGCGCAGAAGACATAAAGAGAAGTTCATAGGGCATAGGAAATGGGCAGATGAGGTAGATTGGGAGATGGAAAAAATAACCTATGCCCTATGCCCTATTGGCTATCCCCTTTTTAAAACTCCTATTTCTTTTTGTATTGGCAAGACATCTAAAACATCAGTTTGGGAACAATATTTTAAATCTTCTTGACATTCAAGACGCAATAGGCGTTGACCGTGACTAGCTTGGTGTAATAATCCCAATAAATTATTTTGCCATTGAGAGTAAAGAGCGATCGCACTAATTACTTCATCGTTACCAGCTAATTCTTCTGGTGATAACTTGGTTTGCTCTAAAATACTATGGGCGATCGCACCCGCACAAACTGTATCCTCTAGAGAAAAACTACCTTCCCAGCCTGAGCCGACAATCCACACTGTCTCTGGTTGCTTTTCTAAAAGAAATTGCACCACTGCTGCTCGGTTGATTAAGGCTGCGGCTAATACATTTGGCGAGTCTTGTACACGTTGTAAAGCACGAGTGCCATTTGTGGTGCTGATAAATAACCGACGCCCCTGCACTAATTCTGATGTACAGTCGAGGGGAGAGTTACCCAACTCAAAGCCCGCTACTTTAGCGCCACCGCGTTCTCCAGCCCGTAGACGTTTTTCAGGAGGCCATTCTTCACTAACTGCGATTAGTCGATCTAAATCGCTGAATACTTGTACAGCTTCACCTCCAGCGGCCAAGACAGTCGCTATGGTGCTAGTGGCTCGCAAGACATCGACTGCGATCGCACATTCTGGCACTTTATCCGTTGGAGTTAATTCCGGAGTGTGGTATACAAATAGCTTCACGCGCTGGATACACCTGCTTTTATACTACTGCGGCAAACAAATAACATTCTACCTAGTTAGTGTCACTAACTATTGTCACAATTAATCCCTCAACCTTTTTTAGCATTAGAATACACAATGTATTTCATTAGATACATAAATGGGAGCGGGCAAAAGAGGACACCAAGGCAGGGTTTTAACCAAATCTTAACAGTCCCTCATTTCTCAAATAAATGCTCAAAAAGCTCATTTTTATGTTCTGAGACTTTCAGACTTGCTCCACGATCTTGTAATCTAAAACAAGAAAGCTAACAGTCATTAGGCATTGGGGAGCCACTGCGTTGGGCGGCTTTGCCGACTTGAAGCAAGTGGCGTCATGGGGAGTGCTGTTAGCGGTAGCAGGGCGTTTAGCCCGTCAGGAGTTAAGAGTTATTCTCCCCACACTTGCGACACCTCCTCTTTCCCCTTTTCCCCTTCCCCCTTCCCCTTTCCCCTGCAAAACTATGGCACCTTTACCCGATTACCGCCCTAAACAGCTATCTTTAGGCCCTTTGGAAGCGGAAATTTTAAATATCATCTGGGAACTCGGTTCAGCCACAGTCAAAGATGTCCACGATCGCATTTTGGCCGATCCCAACCGTGAATTAGCTTACACTTCTGTAACCACTGTTCTGCGACGCCTCACAGATAAAGGTTGGTTGGCCTGTGACAAAAAAGGGCGGGCATTTTATTGGCGGCCATTGCTGAGTAAGCAACAATCACAGGTAATTAAAGCCCACGAGCAGTTACAACGATTTCTCGCGGTGGGTAACCCTGATGTGATTGCAGCTTTCGCCGATAGTCTCGATGAAGCAGCCAGCGAACAAATAGCAGCCATCGCCAAACGCATACAATCTGCACGCCAAGCCAGGGAGGAAAAATGATGCATCTAATGATGATTTTGATTGCTTTGGCAGTTGCCTGGTGGTTAAGATCCTCTTGGAAAGAACCCCAAGGCAGTTGGAGTTTGCGGTGGCGGCGATCGCTATTTTTGTTTCTCTTCCCGCCATTGCTAATTTTTATGACAGCGATCGCTGTTTTGTTCATGGGACCTCAAGGAAACATGGGCGGGATGTACTCAGGCTCAATCAGTTATCTCCTGGCATTAATTTATTTAGGAATTTTTGCCATTTTATGCATTAAACTTGCTTTTCAAGGTTGGCAGTCTGTAGAATCTGCCCGCAACTGTCCCCTAGTGAATTTGGGAGACAGACGAGCCAGACTACTGCAAACAGAAGCGATGTTTGCAGGGCAAATTGGTTTTTGGCATCCGGAATTAGTCGTTAGCGAAGGATTACTGCAAACTCTTTCACCAAATCATTTGCAAAGCGTCTTAGCACACGAGCAAGGGCATTACCAATACAGGGATACATTCTGGTTTTTCTGGCTGGGTTGGGTGCGTTCTTGTACCGCCTGGTTGCCAAATACAGAACCTTTGTGGCAAGAACTGTTAGTTTTGCGCGAACTCCGCGCCGACAGTTATGCAGCATTGCAAGTAGACCCTCTGGTGCTAGCGGAATCACTGCTGTTAGTGGTCAGTAGCAGCCCCCTATCATCAGAAATTTGCTGTGCTGCATTGGGTTCACCTAACGCAGGCGATCGTTTAGAACAAAGAGTAGAAGCTTTATTAGCACCACCAGAACCAACCCCAGAAGCTCAATTGCATTCCTGGCATGGATTTATGTTAGCTTTTCTACCTTTAGTGACTGTAATATTTCATAGTTAAGTTGAATTGAAAAAGCCACTAGACCAGGAAGTTACAACGGTAGCGGCTTCGGTCTTGTAGCCACTTTACTGGTGTCTGTAGCTGCTTCGCTCGTGTCTTGCATAAGCGATCGCAGCCTCATGACATGAATAATTAACCATCTATTAACCTTTTATAGGGTGCAGAAAATTGGCTTTTGTGTCATCCTAGAAAAGGAGAGTTAATTCGGTGAGTATTTTTGTTTTTAGTATTGACAGGTTTTTCCCTTTTGGTATTTACAGAGTTTTCTCCGAAATTTAAATCTCTACACACTAAGAATTTTGGAGAAAATCAATGTCAATTTATGTAGGCAATCTCTCTTACCAAGTTTCAGAAGATGATATTAAGGGTGTTTTTGCTGAATATGGTACGGTCAAGCGGGTTCAATTACCTACAGACCGCGAAACAGGCCGTCTGCGCGGCTTCGCTTTCGTGGAAATGGGAACAGATGCCGAAGAAACTGCTGCCATTGAAGCTCTTGATGGTGCTGAATGGATGGGTCGTGACTTGAAAGTTAACAAAGCCAAGCCCAGAGAAGACAGAGGCCCGTCTGGTGGCAATCGGGGGGGATACGGCGGCGGTGGCGGTGGACGTAACCGCTACTAAATTTTGAAACCGCAAATTTGAGAGAGCCAATTTTTAGACCATTGATGAGTTCAATTTAGTAGGAGAGATAATGACCCAAATAATAGTGGGCGAAAATGAACACCTTGAGTCAGCGTTACGCCGATTTAAGCGAGAAGTTTCCAAGGCTGGAATTTTTCCAGATATGAGGAAGCATCGTCACTTTGAAACGCCTATTGAAAAATCTAAGCGCAAAAAACTTGCTTTACAAAAGCAGGGTAAAAGACGTTTCCGCACTTGAGAACTGACATAGATATAAATGACAACCCTCATAAACACTATGAGGGTTTTCTTTATGGAATTTAGCCGCAGTAAGAAAAAACTAAGTCAGGACTCAATACTTGTCGGGTTTTGGGGAAAAGGGGAAGGGGAAAAGGGAAAGAAAAAACCTTTAACCCTTACCCGGTTGGTGAGCTTGTCGAACCATTAACCTTTTCCCCAAACCAAATTCTGAGTTCAAAATGCACAAAGCGAGTAGTATTGAGTCAGGACTTACGCACTGAAGCTTGAAACCCTGATCCCCCCTAACCCCCCTTTTCAAGGAGGAAACGTCTAAAACCCCCTTAAAAAGGGGTTGGGGGATCTGAGTGCGTAAGTGCTGTAAGTAATGCTATGGGACTCCTATTTGATTTTTGAACAAGACTACGAGAGAATGCTCACAGTATAAAAGTCTAAAAAGTCTAATAGGAAACTAGCTTCTTTGAAAAAGCTCCGTACATCTCAAGAGTAATAAATTCAAAAGTGGTGTTTCGGATAAACCACTCAAACATTCACTTTGAATCAGAGAAACAAGGAATCAATGCACAAAAACGTCGAACCCATGTTTTAGCGTGTAACCATATATCCTCATAATATCAATATCATTGATGCCAAATTCCTCAGCTGCCACTATTCCTCATTTAATTGCTTCTGGCTTTCATGCCCTTTCAGATCCACTTAGGATTAGCGTGCTGGAATTGCTACGACATCGAGAATTATGTGTGTGTGATTTGTGCGAGACTTTGGGGGTAAGTCAGTCGAAATTATCTTTTCATCTGAAAACCCTCAAGGAAGCTGGCTTAGTTAACTCCCGTCAGGAAGGACGCTGGATTTATTACAGTTTAAATTTGCCACAATTTACTGTTTTAGAACAATATCTTTCAAATTTTCACCATAATTGTCTAATTTCGTCTGTGCGTTCCTGCTGCGATTAGTCTACCCTCACTAAAGATTAATTACCGTCATCTGGTTTGCAACTATACCACTTGACATATCAACTTTTTTTGAAATAATATCTAATACATCAACTTTTTTTGAAATGTAAGGCGTTGATATGCCTGCAAGAGGCATAGAGTCAAGTTTACAGATTTGGCTAGCTAAATCGCTGGTGTCTTGCTGGCGAGAGGCTTTAGCAGAAGGAATTGGCACCTTTATTTTAGTGTTTGCAGGTACTGGTGCAGTGATGGTGAACTACCTCAGCCAAGGTGCGATTGGGCATACTGGTATTAGTTCTGTCTTTGGTGCTGTTGTTGCAGCTTTGATTTACTCTTTAGGGCATATTAGCGATGCACACTTCAATCCAGCGGTCACATTGGCATTTTGGACTAGTGGTTTTTTCTCTAAAAAGCGAGTTTTACCGTATATTTTAGGACAGTTAGTAGGTGCGATCGCTGCTTCAACTTTACTGCTAATTAGCTTAGGGCGAGTTGCTAATCTGGGGGCGACAGTACCACTAAATGGCAACTGGTTGCAATCTTTAGTGTTGGAATTTGTTCTCACCTTTATATTGATGTTTGTAATTTTGGGTTCCGGACTAGATCGCCGCGCACACATTGGTTTTGCTGGATTAGCGATCGGGTTGACGGTGGGGATGGAAGCAGCGTTTATGGGGCCGATTACCGGTGCAAGTATGAATCCGGCGCGTTCTTTAGGCCCGGCTTTGGTGGGAGGAGTTTGGCAGCATCATTGGGTTTATTGGGTTGCGCCCATTTTAGGAGCGCAATTAGCAGTGATAGTATATCGACAGCTTTCTCATGGATTTCGTGATTTCAAAGAATAAAGGAGCAAAATTTATGGCAATTTTGAAAACTCATGTAGCTTTGAATGTTACCAATATTGAAAAGTCTGTAGCATTTTATCAGGCAATGTTTGGCGTAGAGCCTATTAAATATAAGGTTGACTACGCTAAGTTTGATATTTCTAATCCAGCGTTAAATTTAACATTGAATTTAGCTAATAATGTGCAGTCTGGTGGTGCATTATCTCATTTGGGCGTACAAGTTGAAAGTACACAAGAAGTTGAAGCAGCTGTGCAGCGATTTACAGCAGCAGGATTGGCATTATTTACTGAGGATAATACTGACTGTTGCTACGCTTTGCAAGATAAAGTTTGGGTAACAGATCCTGATGGGAACCGTTGGGAAGTGTTTGTGGTGAAGCTGGGAGATACAGCGCCGGAAAAAAATGTGGCGGTGGGGCAGGGTGTGAATAAGTCTTGTTGTGGGTAATAAGTGATGAAAAAGGTGATGTTTGTTTGTAAGAAAAATTCTCGGCGATCGCAAATGGCAGAAGGTTTCGCTCGAACTTTAGGAGCAGGTAAAATTTCTGTTAGTAGTTCGGGGTTGGAAGCAAGTCATGTAGATCCAAAAACTGTTGATATTATGTCAGAAATTGGCATTGATATTAGCAATCAAACCTCAAAGTCTTTAAGTAATTTTCAGGCTGAAGATTATGATGCCGTGATTTCATTATGTGGCTGTGGTGTTAACTTACCTGAAGAATGGGCGTTAAGAGATGTCTTTGAAGATTGGCAACTTGACGATCCAGAAGGACAATCAATTGAAGTTTTTCGCCGCGTTCGCGATGAAGTTAAAGAACGAGTTTTAAAGCTAATTGATTCTCTAAATTAACTTTGTCTGACAAAGAAACATCAGCTAAGGTAATTCTATTTGATATCTGAAAAATGCAAATTAGAGACGTTGCATTGCAACGTCTCTATATGATTGCGAATTGGCATAACACAGGAGGGTATCATCTCTGCATTATTCTTAACTAAAACGAAACAAACTAGACCTAGCTAAAGTTGCTCGTTTCTGTTATTCCCAATGATTCAAAGCTTTTAAAAATTGTTGGGTTGATACCAATTTGAAAAATGAATGTCATAGATAGATTAACACAAATCCAACATTCAAAATGGTATGAGTTAACCTATTGGTTATACGGCACTCAGCAAGAAACTAATGCGTTGCTCAAAGTCTAGCTGTTTAATTTGTGCTATAAATTCATCAGTTTCACTTGGTAGTTGATAGTCTTCTGGTACTCCGATGATAGTTCCATTTTCTATACCTTTTGACAACAACAGCCAAACTACCAATCTAGAGTTAGGAATCAGCTGCTTATAGCCTCGGCCGATATCATTTGCACCTGTAAGTAGGTCGCGTTGTGCTTGCAGTTGTTCTTGCTGAGGCAAAGCTTGAATTTGGTCAAATACTGCTTTTCCAGGAACTTCTACACTTTCAGGAGGTGCTGGTTGTAGCTGGTCTTTAATATCTAGGTAACCAAACCAAAGTATACCTAGTTGAGTATCTACATCAAAGCGTCGAAAAATTTCTAAAGCTGGTCTTGTTTTTTCGTCAACTGTGTAAGTCATACAAAATTCCAAAGAAGTTAAAGTTGCTCTCGATTGCCCAAGTGATTGAGAAAACTTAATCTCAATTCTTCATTAAACTTAACGAATCAATGGATATGAATATCTCTACTTATGGTAGGAATAGCATTCACTACACAAGACAGATCGTAGATACCTCAAATTGCTACTTACCAAAATGTTCTCTTCAATGTATGGGTTGGAATCACAAAATCAGGTTAGCGATCGCTCGAACTAGCTTCCCTGGTTCCACTGGTTTGGTGATATGCTGTTGGAATCCAGCGGCAATTGCCTGTTGATAATCAATTTCAGCCGCATAAGCAGTTAAAGCGATCGCTGGAATTTTTCCTCCCAGTTCTGCTGGCATATCTCTGATTTGACGGATCAACATATAGCCGTCTACTTCCGGCATTCCAATGTCACTTAAGAGCAGATTTGGCTGAAACACAGGTAGAACTTGTAGTGCTTCCACAGCCGATCCTAGCTGGGTTACAATCGCTCCAGACTGCTCCAAAATAAAAGCAATCAACTCTCGCGTATCACGCTCATCATCCACCAACAGAATTTTCAGCCCATTTAAATCGGGCGAATCATCTGATTGGCTATCAATCTCGCGGTTATTAAGATAAATTTTTATCAAGGGAAGCATAACTGTAAAGGTTGCTCCCTGTTCTTCGCCCAAACTTTCTGCCTGAACTGTACCGCCATGTAGTTCGACAAGATGACGAACAATCGCCAATCCTAAACCCAATCCACCAAATTTTCTGGTGGTTGCGCCGTCAGCTTGTCGGAAGTAGTCAAAGACGAATGGTAAAAAGTCGGGGCTAATTCCTTTACCTGTATCACGCACTTGCAGTTGAGACTGAGAATTAACACAGGCTAAGCTGATTTCTACTTGTCCACCTTGCGGTGTAAACTTAATGGCATTGGAAAGCAGATTCCAAATCACTTGTTGTAAGCGGACTGAATCACCCGCTACTAGAAATTTTGAGTCGCAGCCTTGGTGCGCTGACAGCACAACTTGAATTTGGGATTTGAGATTGTCGGGTTGTTGATTAAACTCAATGGATGCTAAATTTCTGTTAATATTTTCTGATTCCAAATCTAAAATCACAAATCGCAAATTGATAGATTTGGCTTGGGCAGCTAAACGCACTGTTTCTAAAGCTGCGGCGATCGCACTTACCAAATTTACAGGAGCAATATTCAGACTGAGTTTGCCTTGTAAAATGCGAGAAACATCCAGCAAATCTTCAATTAGTTGAGTTTGCAGCTTCGCATTACGCTCAATGGTTTCTAGCGCACGAGCGGTAGTTGCTTCGTCATACTTTTTGGTTTGCAGCATCTTTGACCATCCCAGGATGGGATTTAGTGGCGTGCGAAGTTCGTGGGAGAGAACTGCTAAAAACTCATCTTTGATGCGGTTAGCTTGAATTAATTCCTCTTTTCGTCGCTGTAATGAAGCCATCAATTCAAAACGTTCCAGAGCAACCGCCACCTGATCGGAGGTTGCTTGCAGTAAAGCAGTTTCCTCTGGGGTGAAGTGAATATGGGTACGGCTGCCAAAGGCAAGTACACCTAAGAGCTTTCCGCGAACAATTAACGGTTGACCTGCATAGGCTGTGATTCCCAAATCACAAAGGATGCCTGCATTGGCATGGGTTGAGTGCGGCACATCGTTGACGATAATTTGACGGCGTTCTTGGGCTACTAATCCGCACATTCCTTGATTAAATTCTAGGTATTCAATTGCTTGAAATACTTCTTCAGTGATGCCGTTCCACGCTACCAAGCGAAGTTTTTGTTTATTTTGGTGTGTCTCAATCAGATAGTGGAAGTAAAAATCCAAATCCATCTGTGCCGAGAGTTTGGTAAACAAAGTGTTCATCAAATCCAAGGGGCGCTCGGTTGAAAGCAAATCGCTGGCTGTTTCAAAAAGCAGCTTCAGTCCTTCACTGCGCTCTTGCAAGGCTTTTTGGGCTTGTTGACGTTCCCGCAGAGCGCGTTCGCGTTCGGTAATATCAACTGCAACTCCGCCTACCAAGCATTGTCCAGGCACATCTGCAATGGGAAATTTGTACACCAAAAATTCCCCAAGGCTGCCATCTGTGCGCGGGGCAGACTCAATGGCTTCCACAACCTGATTCGTCTCGGCAACCATTTTAATATTCTTGAGAAATAGCTGAGCAATTTCAGGCGGATATAGCTCAAAAATGTTTTTATTAATCGCGTTGTTTGTTGCTAAATCAAATGTGCGGAAATAAGTTGGGCTGAGATAAAGTACGCGTCCGTCTGCATCGGTAATCCATGCTGCTGCGGGACTATTGTCCATAAAAGCCTGGAAGCGTTCTTCACTCTGGTGCAAGGCTTGTTCTATTTGCTGGCGTTCGCGCAGCGCAGCTTGCTGTTCGCTAATATCAAGAATAAATGCCACTGATTTGTGCCGAGCTTCTCCTAATAAAGAGTAGCCAATTACAATCGGTACACGAGAACCATCTTTGCGAATGTATTCTTTTTCATATGGAGTACAAGCTCCTTTGGACTTGGCCTCAGCAACTGCCAGTTCATCTAAATAAAAATATTCCCGTGGAGTGATCTCAGTCCAGCGTAGTTTACCTGCTTGCAGATCCTCTTGGGTGTAACCGACAATTCGCAGAAACTCATCATTGGCTTCACTGATGTTACCTTCCACATCGCCAAAGATAATGCCGACTACATTCGCTTCCACAAAACTCCTCAACCGTTCCTCACTAGCTTTAACTGCGGCTTCTGCCTGCTTGCGGGCGGTGATATTCATGATGCTCACCAATACGCTGTCAAATTTAGCATTTGCTGGTGGAAAGGTAATTGTAAACAGGATGTTGAGACGTTCTCCCTGGAGAGTTTTGAGAATTGTTTCTGATTCTAAGTAAGTTTCCCCATCAGTAATTGCCAGTAATTCTTCGACAAATACCTCTAGGGTTTCCGGTAGGAATATTTGGTGAACTGGAACCAGGAGTTCATTTTTATTTTGAGCGCCAAACATCCGCACAGCTGCATTATTCACGTTGACAATTTTCACCATGTCAACCGCTTGTTGAATAAACTCAGGGTGTTCGGCAAAAAAGTCGCGAAAATTCTCGACACCTTGGGCTTTTAATTCATCAAGCGCTGCTTTGACAAGGGAAAAATCTTCTTCAAAAATTGACACGCCTGCGGCTTCAAAAATATAGCGGTATTTTCTCTCCTGTTCTTGCAGTGCCTCTTCTATCTGCTTACGTTGGCTGATATCTGTAGTGCTGCCAACTACGCGCACCGGGTTGCCATGAGCATCTCGCTTGACGACTATTCCTTGGTCTAGGACATAGATATACTGATTATCTTGGTTGCGAATTCGATACTCAGCAGTGTAGCGATCGCCATTTTCCCACACAACCCCTGCTTCCTGCTCTACACGTTGCAAATCGTCTGGATGGACAAGCTGACGCCACCAATTACCATTTTTTTGAGCAATATCAACGGAATAACCTAAAATTCTGGTTAAAGCTTCAGTTCTTTCAACCCGATCCTGCTCTATGTCCCAGTCGTATATGAGACAATTGACGGCAGTAGCGGCTAACTCGAAACGCTCGTTAGCTAACCTCAAGCGTTCTTCATTTTCACGCAAGGTTCGTTCTACTTGTTTGCGATCGCTAATGTCACGAAAGAAAATGTCAAGACCATCTTCACAAGGGTACGCGTGAATCTCCATCCACAAGTCATACTCGCATGGCAAGTAATAATGATGTTCAAAGTGGACGGCAATTTGTTCTGCCATCGCTCGTCGGTATTGGCGTTCTACATTTGTGCCTACTGATGCCGGCCACTCTTCCCAGTGCGACTTACCAACGACTTCTGTACGGGATTTGCCGTTAATTCGCTCTGCTTCAGCATTTTGGTAGATGATTCGCCAATCTCGATCTAAACTTACAAATGCATCGCTCATGCTTTCTAGGGTGCGTGTCACCCGCTCATTAGCTTGCTGTAATGCGGCTTCTGCTTGTTTGCGTTCGCTCAAATCAACAACAAAGCCAATAACTGTTTCTTGACCATCTTCTACGAGGACAGAACCAAGCAGAACAGGAACGCGAGAACCATCTTGGCGAAGATATTCTTTCTCAAAAGGTTTACAAACTCCGCTGGTTCTCAGTTCTTCAACGCAATGTTCACTTAAAATCAGAGACTCAGGCGTGGTGATCTCCCGCCAGTCGATTTGCTTAGCAGATAAATCTTCTCGCGTGTAACCGACCATCTTCAGAAAAGCATCGTTGGCTTCGATGACGCAGCCGTTGAGGTCGCTGACGATGACTCCTATGATGTTAGATTCTGCGAGTCGGCTAAATCGCATTTCGCTATTTTCTAACAGCTTCAAGCTTGACTCTGCTTTGCGTTTAGCAGTTTGTAATTCTGAGAAAAGGGCAGTAATTAGTAAAGAGACTAGTGAGAAGGTGCTTAATCGCACCAAAGCCCTCAAGCTAAGGATCTCGAAGGAGTAGACTGGCTCAATGAGAAAGTAGAGGGCGACTATGGCAGATAAAGCGATCGCTAGCATTCCCACTTCCATGCCACCATACCACGCACTAACGGCCACGGCAGCATAAAAAAAGGTAAACACACTCGGATCGAATAGTGGCAATAACAGTCGCGCCATTAGTAAAGCCGCTACTACTACCAAAATCATCACGCCATAAGTTAGCGAGCCAGAGCGCGTCATCAAGAATTTTTCAAGTAATTTCACGCTCATCTCAAGAGTCCTCCCCTTGCTGTGTTTTTGAGAGATACTCGCTTAGTAATCTTTTCCCTGGTTCGCCCATCTTCTCTAACATTTCTTCAATTAGCTTTAGTGCCATCTGTGAAGGCACCGCAGATCCGTTTTCCCAGCGATTGACTGTTCGCAGGGAAACTCCCAAATTAGCTGCAAACTGTTTCTGAGACAGATGGAGTTGCTGCCGAAGTTCGCGGATTAAATCTGCAATTTTTAGAGACTTTCCTAGTTCCATAGTCAGCAGATTAAGACAGATGTCGTCTCATTTGTCTCCAACTTGAGGAAGAATTTTAATAATCATTAGATATTATGTACCCGCAGATAAATTGCATCTTTTAGCCAAACCCGAACATCAGTTATTAGCCTTTGTTGTTGACTGTGGAAGGTGGTAGCACAGCAATGCTCTGTCCCTAGTAATTGGTGTAATTCACGCAAATAAAAACTTGTTGAGACGTAAAGAACGGCAAAAGTATTTATAAAATAAAAATAAAATTTTCTCTTTTATGTGAAAACCAATAGTAATATTGTTGGCTATTCAATATTTTTGTAAGACTATGCAGGACTAAAAATCGGTGCGTAACATTTAAAATTATCGTACTTCATGCTTTTGTTTATATTTTATTTATAAATCAAATCGTGACGCTCAAATCCGCGAATTCTTAAATAAGTTGGAAATATTGTTTAGTAAAAAAGTGTCGTTAATTTTACTTCTGGAGTAAGATGTCAATGGTAAATTTGTAAAGCTATAATATATCGTTAAGCCGATTGTTGCCTAATTTTTATTGCTATTTTGATTAATCAACACTCAGAAAATCTTCTCAACACTCAACTGAAAAAAGCACCAGTCCAAGGCTATAAATTTAGCTGGTTCGATTGGTTTTGTCTTTGGTATCCTCCAGGCTGGCTGATTTTATTTAACCGCCACTGGCAACACTATTATCAAGATCCAGATGGTTGGAATTGGCTCGAATATGGATTATTTTTAATTCCTGGTGGATTTTATTTAGCAATGCTGAGTCGTTGGTTGCGTTTGGGTTGTCGTTTACCACGTCAAGAAGTTGGTGAATTCGATCCCAATTATCAACAAGCTTTTCGCCAAGAAGTTCTCGACCCCATCGTGAAATATTATTTTCGGGGAGAATTGCAGCAAATCGAAAACTTGCCACAAAGAGGACCATTAATTGTGGCGATGAATCACGCAGGAATGTGTTTTCCTTGGGACTTTTTGACTTTAGCTTATTTATTAGGTGAAGCTAGAGGATGGAGAGTGCAACCCCTAGCAAGTCCAGCATTATTTGACCATCCTTGGGTGATGTGGTGGTTACCATCCAAATGGCCACAAGTTTTAGGTGGTGTGCGAGCAGAACTAAATGATTTTGAGGCTGCCATTGCCCAAGGTAAAATTCTTTTATATGCACCCGAAGGGATACGGGGGCCTGCGAAAGGTTGGAGAAAACGCTATCAAATACAAAAGTTTGATGTCAGCTTTATGCAACTGAGCGATCGCTATCATATTCCCATTCTTCCAGTAGTTTGCATCGGTAGTGAATTTCTCCATCCTTGGACTGCTAATTTCACCAAATTACAACGACTAGTCAAATTACCATTCTTACCGTTCTCGCCTTTGATGCTTGCCTTACTTCTGTTTCCCTCAATGGGAGTTTGGGCGATGAAAACTCGTCTTCGTTATTTTATCCAGCCTTTGGAAGTAGCAGGAGAAAATACCCACTCAAATAAAGGACGTACAGCAGCTTATCAACAAGCGCAACAATTACGAGAAAAACTACAAATTCAAATGAATCAGTTTTTGGGTAAATCTTAAAACAGGAGTGAATTTTATACCAATCTTATTTCTGAATAGCAAATGACAGATGCAGAGGATATTCAACACTAAATCAGTAATTAAGTTTAAACTAATGCTTTCAACAAAGCCTGAAGTTTAAGTTGCACTTCTGCAAATTCCTTCTCAGGGTCGGAACCGGCAACAATACCAGCACCAGCATACAATCTCGCGCGATCGCCATCTATTAATGCTGAGCGAATTCCCACAATAAACTCGCAATTTCCGTTAGCATCTATCCAACCCAGAGGTGCAGCATATAAACCCCTTTCAAAGCTTTCATAACGACGGATTTCGGCACAAGCAACATCTCGTGCTGCACCAGCAACCGCTGGTGTAGGATGCAATTGGGCGACAATCTTTAATGGATGAATGTTAGCAGGAACTACAGCACTGATTGGTGTCCATAAATGCTGGATGTTGGATAATTGTCGCAGACGAGGTGCTAATATTTGGGGTAACAAACCTAGCTGGCATAGGCGTTGAGTTATGAAATTAAGTACCAGCGAATGTTCGTGCCTTTCTTTTTCACTATTGAGTAAGCGATTGGCCTTAGCTGCATCTTCAGCAGGAGTTTTCCCTCGTGGTGCAGAACCAGCTAAAGCATCAGTGATTAACTGCTGGTTATTAATACTAATTAATCGTTCAGGACTTGCGCCAATAAAATTTTGTCCTTTGCCATTACTTGTAGAAAAAATATAACAATTAGCATGTATTTTTCTGAGATTGTTTAATGATTTAACTAAGTCAAAATGATTGCTTGATTTTACATCTAGTATATCTGCTAGGACAATCTTACTTAAATAACTAGACTGGATTTTTTCTAAAACCGAAGCTACAGAATATTTAAATAGCTGGGCATTGGTGATGGATTTTTGGTAAAAATTTGTCGGAAAATGGATATCTGAAGAGTAATCTTCTAAAGATTGGAGAAATTCAATTTTTGTTTGTAAACTGTGCAATATTTTTTGAATATTGACATCAGCATTGATCGTTAAATTTGTTACTAATATACAGCGTTGATTTTTGACAGCTACTTGCCAACGTGGCAGAAAAATGGTAGCTGATGGAAATGGATAATCAACTTGGGAATTTTGATCGAAAAAGCTGAAATAACAAAAAAAATGAGGCCCAGAAAAAGGTAGGTTAGAGTTACCAAAATTAATTATATTTTTTAGACAAGATTTGATAAAATATTCGGCTTTAGTGAAACGGTCTTTGCCATCAACTTGTAACTTTTCTACAGAATCAATTGCCGCGATCGCTTCTGCTTTGCCTTTATCCTCAAAGTAAAAATTTATTTCATTTGCTTGTGTAAGTCGATCCAATACAAGTAAAGGGTCAACTAAATCGATCTCTTGGGAGACACTGACAATTTGCCTGGAATTATTTTTGATGCACTTTTTTTGCACTGCTAAGAGAAATTGATATAAATCTTTGTGCTGTACAAACAAGTTGCTAGGACATGGTGAAACTGTCATGGATCTATCGATAGTAAATTTTTTTTAAGTTAACTTCCTAAAGTGTAATTAATCGTGGTCGTATTTTTACAGGTAACATATTAAGTTGACATTTCACCAGCGTAAGATTTGCTTTTTGGTGGTGTTCCTAGAGCCTAAGAAGCCAGTTGTAGTCAAGACTGCAACTTCAGCATCGGAGTCGGGAGTCCAACACCACGGCCAAAAGGTAAAATTGGGTATCCAAGAGTCAGAAGTCATAATTGATAAGGAGTCTAGTATGATTAGTATATTCATTCATCAAATGTTCTCCTGAAACGGAGAATTCAGAAACTAAAAATATTTTGTGAAAGTGATATTGTGGGAATTTAATTAATCACGACTGATGACTACCAAGCAGATTTTATATCCGAACACTAAGTTATGGATGGCAGCAATTAAACCGCCGATGTACAGCGTTGCCATCATGCCCATTTGGGTAGGAACAGCAGTAGCATTTGCCGAAACCAAAATTTTCAATTGGGCAATATTTTCTACTTTTGTGGTTGCGGCAATTTTAATTCTTGCCTGGGAAAATATCAGTAATGATGTTTTTGATTCGGAAACAGGTATAGATCAAAATAAACACCATTCTCTGGTGAATTTAACTCGTAATAAGCGATTAATATTTTGGTTAGGAAATTTGTGCTTGGGTTTGGGGTTGCTGGGGATAGTAGCGATCGCTTTTTGGCAACAAGACCTAACTGTGATCGGCATAATTCTGCTGTGCTGCGGTTTGGGCTATATGTACCAAGGGCCTCCCTTTCGCTTAGGATATCAGGGTTTAGGCGAAATTCTTTGCTTTTTTGCCTTTGGCCCCTTAGCAGTGGAGGCAGCATACTACAGCCAAACTCAAACTTGGTCAATGACGAGTTTAGCAGCCTCAGTGATTGTCGGCATTGCCACAACTCTGATTTTATTTTGCTCACACTTTCACCAAGTTAAGGATGACATAGCCGCAGGCAAGCGATCGCCCATCGTCCGTCTCGGAACCCAAAAAGGTGCCCAACTCCTATTTTGGTTCACTGGCAGCATTTATCCCCTGACTTTATTGTTTGTGTTGTCGGGGATTTTTCCAGTTTGGACACTGCTAAGTTGGTTGAGTTTACCCTTTGCCGTCAAATTATGCCGCCACGTCCAAGAAAATCATCATCAACCAGACAAAGTTAGTAACTGTAAATTCATCGCCGTCGCCGTGCATTTTTGGAGTTGCTTGCTGTTGGGGTTGGGGTTTGTGTTTTAGTCATTAGTCATTAGTCATTTGTCCTTTGTCCTTTACAAATAGCTAATGACAACTCCGTTGGAGATTAATTTTTGGATAGTGATTTACAGATTTAAATTTCGTCCTTATCGGCGAAGATTTGTGCGAACAGTTAGTACAAGTCATGGTAAATGGGATATTCGGGATGGAATTATTCTGTATCTTACCGACGAATCAGGTAGAGTTGGCTGGGGAGAAATCGCGCCCATTAGCTGGTTTGGTTCGGAAACCATAGAACAAGCATTAGATTTTTGTCGCCAACTCCCAGCAGAAATTACAGACGAAACGATTTTCTCGATCTCAGATGAGTTACCAGCTTGTCAATTTGGCTTTGAGTCAGCGTGGGAGATGTGTAAAGAGAACGCAAAGAGTGAGAGACGCGGGGACACGGAGAATGAAATTCATGAATTCCCCGCGTCCCCGCATCCCCGCGTCCCCGTGTCCTCTTTCCTGTCCTACAGCGCCTTACTACCTGCTGGGGAAGCCGCTTTAAATCAATGGGAAAGTTTATGGCAGCAGGGATATCGCACGTTTAAATGGAAAATTGGTGTAGATGCGATCGCTAATGAACTTAAAATTTTTGAGTTATTAACACAGACTTTACCAGCTACTAGCAAATTGCGATTAGATGCTAACGGTGGACTCAGCTATGAAGAAGCTAACTTGTGGCTGTGGACTTGTGACAATCTCCAGGCGAATCGAGAACCAGCCCCAGAAATTGAATTTATCGAACAACCGCTACCCGTTGAACAATTTCAAGGAATGTTGGAATTGAGTATGTGTTATGGAACAGCGATCGCTTTAGATGAATCTGTCGCCACACTAGCGCAACTTCTCGCTTGTTATCAACAAGGTTGGCGAGAAATTTTTGTCATTAAACCTGGGATAATTGGATCGCCATCTCGGTTGAGAAAGTTTTGTCAACAACATGAAATTGATGTTGTATTTTCATCAGTATTTGAAACTGCGATCGCCAGACAAGCAGCACTCCAACTAGCAGCAGAACTATCTCGAAATAATAGGGCAGTTGGTTTTGGCATCGACCATTTTTTTGAACAAGATGATACCTGGCTTCAAAGTCTATGGAAAAACCTTTAGACTACCTTAATAACCTCGCTGAAAATGATTGGTTGATTGGTTACGACAGTCGTCAATTTAATCAACTAGCTCAAGAATTATATCTAGAACTAACACAGTTACCAGTATCTGAAACTCCACCAAAAGTCATCTTAGCCGAACGCGAACCATTACGATTTTTAGCAAGTTTCCTTGCCGCCTGTGCAGCTAACTACCCAGTTTTTCTCTGCAACCCCGATTGGGGAACACAAGAATGGCAACAAGTCCTTGATTTAGTACAGCCAGATATTGTTTTGGGAATGGGGAGATGGGGAGATAGAGAGATGAAGAGAACTTACATTAAATCTTTCCCCTTGTCCCCTTCCCATGCCCCATGCCCAATGCCCAATGACGCCACTTGCTTCAAGTCGGCAAAGCCGCCCAACGCAGTGGCTCCCCAATGCCCACTAATCATGATTCCCACAGGTGGTTCATCAGGACAAATTAAATTTGCTATCCATACTTGGGAAACTCTCATAGCATCTGTAAAAGGATTTACAGAATACTTTCAGCTTAACCAAGTCAATTCTTTTTGCGTATTGCCGCTATATCAC
Source organism: Nostoc sp. CCY 9925 (assembly GCF_963920935.1). Taxonomy (NCBI): domain Bacteria; kingdom Bacillati; phylum Cyanobacteriota; class Cyanophyceae; order Nostocales; family Nostocaceae; genus Nostoc; species Nostoc sp. CCY 9925. The sequence continues at coordinate 153,739 of NZ_CAWUDO010000002.1, forward strand.
GTCAGCGGTTTAATGCAATTTATCCGTTCTTTTACCACCAGAGGTAAACTAGCTATTCTGCCATTTAAAGCCTTAGAATCTGGTCAAATATTAAATATTAAACAATCAGAATTTTTTATATCATTAGTACCAACACAGTTACAAAGACTCCTACAAAATCCTGAATTAACAGAATGGCTAACCCAATTTAACACCGTCCTTTTAGGAGGTGCACCAGCATGGAACGAACTATTAGAAAAAGCGAGATTCCATCGCATTCGATTAGCACCAACATACGGCATGACAGAAACAGCCTCTCAAATTGCTACCCTCAAACCAGATGATTTTCTCAATGGTAAAATCAGCAATGGTCAGATTCTCCCTCATGCCCAGGTAACTATTCATAATCAGCAAGGCGAAATTTTAAATTCCAATCAAATAGGAAATATCACTATTAAAGCTCAATCTCTAGCCCTTGGTTACTATCCTATAATTCAAGAAAATCAGGATAATTTCCAAGTAGATGATTTAGGCTTTTTAGACGACCAAAGTTATTTAAATATTGTCGGACGTAGCAGCGAAAAAATTATTACAGGCGGAGAAAATATTTACCCAGCAGAAATTGAATCAGCAATACGAGCAACTCAACTCGTTACTGATATTTGTGTCATTGGCATTCCAGATAAACACTGGGGACAAGCCTTAACAGCAATTTATATTCCCCAAAAATCAAATATCTGTAGCTTAAAAATCCAGACCCTACTCAAAGACAAACTCAGCAAATTTAAAATCCCAAAATATTGGATTCCCCAGCAAAACTTACCCCGTAACGCCCAGGGTAAAATTAACCGCCAACAGTTAGAAAAAATAGCGATCGAATACCTACAAAACTCCCTCAAATAACCTCTCTGGCCCTTCTTCTCTCGGCGTCCTCAGCGCCTCTGCGGTTAGTTTCCAACCACTGAGTTATCTCATCAGGTAATTCCTGCTTAACTCTACTACTTACATCAATACAAACATGCCGAGTAATAGCCTTAGAAACTACCACCTCACCCACAGTAATTTCATAGGTAATTTCAAACTTATCAACACCTAGTTTTTGGGGAATTAAATTAATCGACAACTTATCCCCTACAAACATAGGACGCAAAAAATCCACATTAGCATGAACAATAGGGAAAGCCACTGATGGATTATTAAAGAAATCTTTGAGATTCATACTTGATGCTTCTAGGGATTCTTCATAAGCTTCATGACAAATACCCAAAACATTGGCAAAATACACTACCCCAGCAGCATCAGTATCTTGGAAGCGAACCGTGCGGTTATAAGTAAAAGCCATTTTTGATAATTTGATATTCAAAAAGAAAAAAAAGTAGGCAATAAACCTGCTTTGCTTAATTTGGCGATCGCTTCTATATTAACCGCAACTATGTAACCTGAAGATCGTTAAGCAAGCAAAAATTGTAAAACGAAGTACTTAAAGCTTTCAGCAGCTTACCGTCGAGAGTTAGCAAAGTAGTGTTACCTGCTGTGAAAGCGCAACATAAGAACCATCATAGGCGGAGATTCCATCAGTTAAGGCAATACTAACTGCATCTGCCATCAAATCAGCCGTGGAGACAACACGCAAGGGAAAGCTTTTGAGAGTTGCTAAATCTCCTGGTACATCAGCAACAGCATAAAGTCTGGCGCGGACATACTTCCAAATGATGTTGCCACACTCAATGTAAAATAGGTCAGGTACAAAGATTTCTGTCTGGGGATTGCTAAGATGAGCAAACAGTTGATTAACTTTCGGCGTTAGTGGATCGTCAGGTATAAATTGCTTAATCGCTACACTAGCATCTACGACGCATCTAAGAGGAATAGTCATCTGTCTCGATCTTCTCGAATTAATGCAGTACTATCAGGCCATTCCACATCAGTCCGACGACTCTCACGACGAAGACGAATTTCCTCTAGAAGTTTTGGGACATTTTTTCGCCTTTCGTCTTCCGTAGGCTGTGTTTTTGCCTGCAAAGCACTCTGCAAGATTGTAATAACTTGAGCATCAACTGAATTATTTTCAGCTTTAGCTAACTCTTGCAGTTGTGCGTATAACTCATCGGGTATATTTAGTGCATGAAGGGTAGCCATTGATTGACCTCCCAAAAGAATTTATTGCTAATGGTAGCACGATGCAAGCAAGGAGAGACTTTCGGGACAAAACTGTTAACTGTTGACTGATGACTGTTAACCGTCAACAGTCAACAGTCATCTATTTATTCAGTGTTTCAATCGCTTCTTGAATCAATTGCTTAGTCTTGTGAAGATTTAGCAGCCTAGTTTGGTCGTAGCGTTCAGGGAGTGGAAGTAACTTCCCCTCTAGCGTTGCGCGAATCAGCGCGGCTTGTTCATCAGTAGGTTCTCCAATTTCACAAAGCATCGTGCCGAGCGCTTCAGTACTTCTCCAACTAGGATTTCTTAAACCTGTTTTGTGGTCTTGAAACTGCCCAATAGCTTGCACAGGAAAAGCCAATAACTGAGTAATCCAGCTTATTTTATACCCTGGATTTCCCACTGGCTTGATTCCGTACCGTGCAGCTAAATCTTTCAATTCTTTAAGGGTTTTGCTTTCAAGTTCAGAACGTGTAAACATAGAAATGCCTAATTTTGTAATTGGGTGTGGCAGCTATCCCAACTCGTGAGGCTCGGCTAGCTGCCAATTAAATTATCGCATGAAGTCTTGCGATAATATCAACATCTAAAAAATATTTTTATGCCTAATTACGAAGAAAAACCTTATTTAAAAAAGCATCAATTTACGACTAATAGGGAAGAACCATTAACCGCAAAAATAACTCTCAGACTTGCCCCATCGATGCTGGAAAAATTAAAAGGTCTAGATAACTACCCTGAATTTATCAGGCAAGCAATTTCAGATGCGCTAAATAAGTTAGAAAATTCCAATGATGCTACAGAGGATTAATGATTTAATACACTATTACTAGACCAATAGCATCTGATAAAAATGACCGTTAGCTGTTTTTCAGTGCATATATAGTAAAAAACAGGTAACTGCACATTAAAAGTAGTCATCTGTTATTATTCTCTTCTAGCCATAACATTACTTATCTCTTCCTTTGTGCTCTTTGTATACTTTGCAGTTAGTTCAAAAATTTAGGTATTCTTTTTAGTTGAAAGGAAGAAATTTGATTTTTTACTTTCTGGTTTTTATGTCTCGCTTGCCAATACTTGCTGTAAAAGAATAATCATCTGCTTGCTGATTGAAAAATTATTAGCTATGGCTAAAGCTTCTAGTCTTGCATATCAGTTATTAAGTATATCTGGCTGATAACGAGTAACTATTGTTACTTTGCTAATCACGTATTTTTCAACAGCTGATGCTATCGTATTTTCACTATTTCTTTCACTTTTTAAATTGATTATGCCATTTGAGGTAAGGTCAATGATTGCGAGAATGATGAGAGCAAGAGCTTTTCTTGCATCAAGAGCTAATATTTTAAGCTGATTAAGATTATTTTGTTTTCCCCCATGAGCAGCACATGATCTTTGATCATATATTTTCTTAAGCTTTTGATAGTCTACTTTTTTGTGTGCTTGTTTAACAGTAGCTATTAAAGCAGCGCTATGAAGACAAAATTTGTATCTAGAATCTCCACCCCTCTGTGTTGTTAGTGAATCAATTCCAATTGCTGCTTCCAGTAAAATATCTCTGTCCAATACTGAAGTGCATGAGCGACCAAAGTGCCATAACGCATTCTTAATATCAGGGTTAACTTTAGCGCAACTTAAAAACTGACCTATAATTTTTTTGCATAATGTTATCTGCTCTGCACTCAGAGACATTTGGCTTGATCCTAAATTATCATCTCTACGAAGTTTATATAACCTACTACTTGTCCTATTAAAGATAAGACAGACCCCTTCTGGTAGATGAGTATCTGATTGAGAAACAGTTATTAAACCCCATTTCACAAGGTCTATTAAATCTTCAACAGGAGACAATGGAGATTCTCCAGAATTCAACGTTACTTTAATCTCAACTATTACATCTAACAAGGTTGGTTGTTTGAAATCATCCCATAAAAACTCATGATGATGTAGTGAATTAAAAATTAAACGCTCTCTTTGTGACCAACTTCTTACTTTAATACCTTCAGCAAGTTCTACTTCTGTTATCCCATCTGGAAGATTAATAGCTGAAAACAAGCAATATGCAGTGAATTTTTCTTTACCTTGATTAAGTTCTTTATATTCTTCAACAAATTTTTCTAATGCTGACTGTAAATCTAATTCTTTCAGTGACCAAGGAATAATTTCTTTACCATCAACAAAATCACAAATACCAGCATTTTCCAAAGCCGATAGTAATAGTCTATGTACAAAGTCACCGAAGATAAAACGTGCCCAGGATTTTTTCCACTCTATTTCACTCTGATCTGGTCCTGTTATACTCTTCTTGACTGCATTATGCTCCCAAAGATAATCAGTCAGCGCAATAACCTCATTACTATCCCAAATGTTTTCTATTCGTTGCCAAACCTTTTGATCTCTATAGTTAGGAAATGCAACATTATCTGCATAATATGATTTTTCATCTATACGCCAAATAACTCGTATTTTATCATTGACACTGACTGATTTAAGTAAATCAAGTGTTTTACTAGTTGCTTTATATAGAAGTTGTTTAAAGTGGCTTAAGTCAATTTCTAACTTTTCTCCATCAGGAAGTATACGCGTAATTTGGCTCATAAATTCAGCTACTAAAATATTCATGTCATAGTAATAAATCAGATTAATATAGTCAATTAATAATCAGATTATTAGATCCGAAATTACTTGTGTGTTCAAAAACACTTGTTAATTTGAAGATTTATTCAACGGAGAAGGGGAGATTCGAACTCCCGGAACCTTTCGGTTCATCCGATTTCAAGTCGGACGCAATCGACCACTCTGCCACCTCTCCAATAAACTGTCGAGCTAGTAGCTAGCCGCATTTGTCGGTTAGCACCAAAGCTGACAGATAATACTATATCCTATGATCTACGCAGGTTGCACTACTGAATGCGATCGCTCATAGAAAATTTCCTCTGACTCCACCTGAAAGTCATTCCCCACCCACACCAAGGAAGCTTGAGTAACCACACCTCCCTCTAAAGAAACCAAGGAAAAATTACGCAGCTTCTTGCCGTCATTCTCCACAATCCTGGGCACAGTAGCCGCATTCAAGTAAATTGTTCCCTCTGGACTTCTAAAAACGGGCTTTCGCAGTTCTTTCTTGGTGTGCCGTAAAGTTCGGTGCATATGACCAAATGTCACCAAGGGAATAGTCTTACCAGCAGTAACAGCCTGAGAAATCGCCTCACCAAAATCTGGATCGCCAAAGTCGCCACCAATAGGATGCCAGTCTTTGCCGCAGGGGTCTTCTGGCCGATCGCCTAACCCACTAGGCCCATTATGACCGAGAAAAATAATCGTCTTGTAGGCAGCGCTTTTCACCGCTTTGACGATGCGATCGGCAGATTCTTCCAAATCTGTAATACCGTAACGTTCGCGACAGATTTCCGCAAATTTCCATTCCGGGCCACCCCAAGTAAAGGGACGACCTCCCACTACAGTTAATTCCCAAGCCGGAAAATCTAATTTTCCATAACCGACATGGGCAGGGCCTAATAAATCGAGTTGTTCCTGTACCCAGTCTTCCTTGGAGCGGTCGTAGGGACACTTTTTGCGTCCCCATTCTGTAGCTGTGAACCAGGCATCGTGGTTGCCCATGACTGCTGCTTTGGGAATGTCGAGGGAAGCGATCGCTTTCACCACTTCCACCGACTCGTTACCAAAATCCCCAACAAACAGCACTAAATCAACACCCAGATGCTTGAGTGCAATGCCATCTTCTACTTCCCATTGGTCGTGAACATCTCCAACTACAGCAATTTTGAGGGTTATCGAATGAGTTTTCTGACTGGTCATGCCACTTTCCTTGCCGTCTATCTCCAGCATAGGAAACTCAGCGGGATTTGGACATAATCTCCGTAAAATCGACCGTCCACTATTTTTGGTAAAAACTACTATAATTAATCAACAAGACTACAAATTGCAACTAAGAGCAACCCCTAATTGTGTTTACGACTGCACTAGCTCAACGAGAAAAAACCCAACCGGGCGAACTACCATTAGATTTGTTTAGCGCCATTGAGAGTCTCAAAAAAGAACTTAACGCGGTGATTCTGGCGCATTACTATCAAGAGCCGGATATTCAGGATATTGCAGACTTTATTGGCGATTCATTACAGCTGGCCAAAGCAGCAGAAAAGACCAGTGCAGATGTAATTGTCTTTGCTGGTGTCCACTTCATGGCAGAAACAGCAAAGATACTTAATCCAGATAAATTGGTACTTTTACCAGATTTGAATGCTGGTTGCTCTTTAGCAGATAGTTGTCCACCAAAGGAATTTGCAGCTTTTAAAGCAGCGCATCCAGATCACCTGGTGGTGTCTTATATCAACTGCTCTGCTGACATTAAGGCAATGAGCGATATTATTTGTACTAGTTCCAATGCTGTGAAGATTGTACAGCAAATACCGAAAGACCAGCCGATTATTTTTGCCCCAGATCGAAATTTAGGGCGCTACGTTATGGAACAAACTGGACGTGACTTGCTGTTGTGGCAAGGTAGCTGTGTTGTCCATGAGACCTTTTCAGAAAAGAAAATTGTCGAGTTAAAGATTGCCCACCCACAAGCAGAGGCGATCGCTCATCCAGAATGTGAAACTAGTGTATTGCGCCACGCCAGTTTTATCGGTTCCACAGCAGCTTTACTCAAACATTGTCAAAACAGTCCCGCCCAGGAATTTATAGTTGCAACGGAGCCTGGAATCATTCACCAAATGCAAAAACTAGCTCCCCAAAAGCGCTTCATTCCCGCCCCGCCGATGAATAACTGTGCTTGCAACGAATGTCCATTTATGCGGCTAAACACCCTAGAAAAGCTCTACTGGGCAATGAAAAATCGCACTCCCGAAATTACCATGTCCGAAGATATCCGCCTTGCTGCACTCCGACCAATGCAACGAATGTTGGAGATGAGTGTGTAGTTAGAATAAGTTTCTACAAATTGTAGAGACGTGGTTTTATTGCGTCTCTACCAAAATTTATTTTTTCTAACCACTTGAAATTTATAAAAACTGGTGCTATGATTTTAAATCGTGAGACAAATGGGTCGGTGTCCGAGTGGTTAATGGAGACGGACTGTAAATCCGTTGGCTAGCGCCTACGCTGGTTCAAATCCAGCCCGGCCCACCTCTTACGAATTAATAAGTTATAATAGCTGGGTATTAGTAAAAATCCCAGCGTTATAACTTTAAGAAACAAAAACTATTTTTCGCCCGTGTGGCTCAGTGGTAGAGCACACCCTTGGTAAGGGTGAGGTCACGAGTTCAATCCTCGTCACGGGCTTTTTGCAGAGATATTTAGCAATCCTAAAGTACCTTAACTTGTCCTAAGGCTGTCCTAAAGCTCAAGGCAGTTTAAGGTGGTAATAAATAAGATTGTAAAAGCTTAGTCATAGACAATAGATGCAAATGGTACCATTACCCTGGTAGCGCAAGCTCCAACAAATCCTGACCTTTCCTGGTTATCATCTACCTCTTGTCATACTCATGACTAAAAAAACTAGGACTTTTGGCACAAATTTTCTCAAAGTTAAAAGGCAAAAAGCAATACGTTTGCCTTTCTACTTTGTAATGGCTTTACTATGCATTCTCGGTTCACCCGTGTTGGCAAAAGTTCCTGGTTCAATCAATTCTTCAGCCCAACTGCCAGTTAATAGTACTACGTCGGTGGTTGTAGTTACTGACCCCGCCTCACTCATAGAACAAGGCAAAATTTTATACGATGCCGGAAACTTTGCCGAGGCGATAGAAGTTTTGCAAAAAGCTGTCCAGGCATATCAGCAGCAAGGAGAGAATCTCAGATTAGCAGCGACATTGAGTAATCTTTCCCTAGCTTATCAGCAGCTCGGTAAATGGAGTCAGGCGCAGCAGGCAATCACACAAAGCCTAAATTTACTCAAAGCACAGGATAAAAATCCAAATCTGCAAATATTGGCCCAATCACTAGACATTCAAGGTCGTCTGCAATTGGCAACGGGACGACCGGACGCAGCTTTAACAACTTGGCAGCAGACGGAAGAAATTTATCAACAAATAGATAATAAAAATGGTGTAGTGCGATCGCTAATCAATCAAGCACAAGCATGGCAAGCCCAAGGATTTTACCCTCGTGCCATCAAAACACTCGATAAACTCAGTCGGACGTTAGAATCTCAACCAGATTCTATAGAAAAAACAGTGAGTTTGCGATCGCTTGGTGATGCACTTTTGGTAATAGGCGATTTGAAAAGGTCACACGAAATCTTAGAAAAAAGTCTCAAAATTGCTCGGAATCTGCAATCAAACGCAGATATTGGCGCAAGTCTGTTCAGCTTGGGCAATAATGCCCTCAAACAACAGGATAAACTCAACGCGATCGCCTATTATCAACAAACAGTTGCAGCATCTCACTCACCCCTGACAAAAGTCCAAGCGCAACTCAATCACCTGGGCTTAGTCATTGAAGGCCAACAATGGGGAGAAGTTCAAACTCTTTTACCATCGATTCAATCTCAACTCGACCAACTCCCCCTCAGCCGTGCTAGCATCTATGCCCGTGTAAATTATGCACAAAGTTTATCAAAAGTCAAGATTGATTATTTACAAGTATCGACTAAAAATTTTTCTTCTCCACTTTCCACTCAAAACTCAGCAGAATTACTCGGTCGCGCTATTGAAGAATCCCGTAGTTTAGGTGACAAACGGGCAGAGGCCTATGCCTTTAAAAGTTTGGGTAGTTTGTACGAACAAGCCAAACAGTGGTCAGAAGCGCAAGACATAACTTTGCAAGGATTAGCCATAGCACAGAGCAGCAATGCACCAGAAATTACCTATGCATTAGAGTGGCAGTTAGGTAGATTACTTTGGGCAAAAAAAGATATTAATGGTGCGATCGCTGCTTATGATGCTGCTGTGGACACTCTCGAGTCTCTCCGCAGAGATTTAGTAGTAAATAACGACGTAGTTAATCAAGATGTACAATTCAACTTTCGGGACAGCGTAGAACCTGTTTACCGACAGTCAGTAGAATTATTGCTGCAATCCCAACAAGGAAAAGCAGATGAGAAAATATTGGATAAAGCACGCCAGCGAATTGAAGCACTCCAGCTAGCAGAATTGGACGACTTCTTCCGCGAGGCTTGTCTGCAAGGTCAGAGAATAGCCCTCGATCAAGTGGTAGAGCGAGATAATACCAGCGCTGCCATTCTTTATCCAATAATTCTTCCCCAAGAACTCCAGGTAATTGTCAAAATTCCCAACCAACCCCTGCAAAACTACAGTACCAAGATTTCCCAAACAGAAGTAGAGAACCTCTTAGTAGAACTGCGAAGAAATCTTGTTAATCCCACTGCTACCAAAACTGTTGAAACCCAGTCACAGAAAGTTTATAATTGGCTGCTCAAACCCATTGAGTCAGAATTGCAAAAAAGTGACGTAAATACCCTAGTGTTCGTTCTCGACGGTTCGTTACGCAATATACCAATGTCAGCGCTCTACGATGGCAAGCAATACTTAGTGGAGAAATATGCAGTTGCTTTGAGTGTAGGTCTGCAACTCCTAGACCCGAAGCCCCTAGTGGAACAGAAATTAGTAGCTCTCACCGCAGGATTGACTCAGCCCCCACCAGGATTTTCCAAGTTTGCCCCATTACTTGGGATCAAATCTGAATTCGATGGCATCAACAAAGCAGGAGTTTCGACAACTAGTCTGCTGGATGGGGATTTTAAGAAAAAGAATTTAGAAAGTGAAATTTCTGAGACTTCATTCAACATAGTGCATTTGGCAACCCACGGTCAGTTTAGTTCTCGCCTTGAGGACACTTTTATTTTGGATTTTGATGGTGAGATTAACGTCAAAGATTTCGATACTCTCTTCCGCACTCAGAGTAAAAGCATAGTAGAACTATTAGTCTTGAGTGCTTGCCAGACAGCGACAGGAGACAACCGTGCTGCACTTGGTCTGGCAGGAGCAGCTGTACGAGCTGGGGCACGCAGCACCATCGCCTCCCTCTGGCAAATTGATGATAAATCAACTGCAATGTTTGTTAGTGCCTTTTATCAACAACTCAAGAGTGGCAAAATCACTAAAGCTGAAGCAGTCCATCGTGCCCAGCTAAAACTACTCAATCATCCTAATTATAAAGCACCAAGCTTTTGGTCTTCCTATGTGTTGATTGGCAATTGGTTGTAATTTGGAGGCTGGCTATTTTTAGCCTAAAAAAGTAAATTAAGGTGGTCAAAGCTCTGATGCAGAATAATCCTGACGATGAAACTGGGAGCAACGCCAGACCAACGTTTAAATGCTTTGCTTAGGTTTTTGTTCTGGTGAGAGAATTTCAATCGTCCAGTCTGGTGGAAGTTCAAAGTTATCAGGTACTCGATTGTCAACGGTGAAGGGTATACGCTCCCACTGAAAGACAGCCACATCGGGTACAATTGAGCGCTCTCCAAAGCTACAACGTAATTCTGGAAATGCATAGGCAATCTTCTGATTCTCCGTTACTTCGTTGACAACAGCACAGAGTTTGCCTTGTAAGCGGCTGTGTCTTCCTCTTGGCATTGGCTTAGGAATAATCTCACCGTTAATATATTCGCTAGCAGGCTTTGTTTCTGGGAGCTTCAGAAACTCTTCTAAGGTGAGAGGTTGAGTAGTTGTGACCCTCATAGCTCCTGAATTCCTCGAAAATGTCTTTTTAGTCTAGCAAGATGTATGGACAGATGCTTAACTCCCTAAACGCACCTGTTCATACATCAACGTAAAAATTGGGGTTTCGTAATTGCAACTCTTACTTACGAATCACGAATTATTTATGCACGACTACTAGAGTTCCCGTTGAAGCCCAGTTGTAAAGATTGCGAGCTTGCTTAACAGGTAAATTCACGCAACCGTGGCTGACTGGAGTGCCAAAACGATTATGCCAGTAAGCTCCGTGGATGGCGTAGCCTCCATAGAAATACATTGTGTAGGGAACGTCAGGAATATTGTAGCCCCTGCCTCGCATCCGGTGAGTGCGATACTTAGAATTAATCCGGAATCTACCTATGGGTGTGGGGGTCGATCGCTTTCCTGCGGAAATTCGGTATGAATGAACGAGTTTTTTACCTTCCCATGTACGTAAGCGTTGCTCTGACAAGTCAATTTCAATCCAGCGAGGTTGGGATATTTGGCTGATACTAGATACAGTGATGCTGTTTTCATGGCCTGACGTGGCTTTGGCTGTAGCAAAATTGGGGGTACCTGCTAATGGCGGTGACCAAGAACATAAAGTCGCCACCATCAGCGCCACGCCTGTACAAAAAGTTTTTGAGGAACGAATTCCACCACTGCGAATCCAGGATTGCATTATGCCTCACCTTCTAAACTACGCAAAAATCATGAAGTGAAGTAATTTTCTAGAACACTACAAATTTCCAGAAAAACTTCTAGCTGACTGTGGAGGATTTACGCAATTTATCCGCTAATGTTGGAGATTTGTCATTTGTCCTTTGTGAATTAGCAATGACTGATGACAACATTGACAAAAAATCTGTAGTTGAAACAAGAAATGCAAACTTTCCCCAAGTTCATATTTGCATTTGTTAAGTCTATATACAATATTTGAGGATTTACGCTTAGTTTTTTAGGGAATTTGTATTATATCCAAATGGGATAGATAGTATTTTGGACATTTATCGAACCTGTTTTTAATCCAAAATCCCAAATCGTTCGACTGAGCGGCTTGTGCTGAGCGGAGTCGTTGGCGCAGCCTCTTGTAGAGAAGCAAGCCGAAGTCTAAAATCCCAAATTTGTACTAATGCCCTACTCTATATTTTACTTGAAGTGGAGTGATTCCGATTCCGCAGATTCCCAGCATAAAATATTGCTGGGAATCTCTCAATTGTCTTGATTTGCAGTTATTTATAATTTTGCCTAAATTGGCTTTTTGCTGCTCCACGTACTATTTATGGATGACTACTGGTGTCCCTACTGATGCCCATCCAAATAGCCATTTAGCATGTTTAGGTGCAAGATTTACGCAGCCGTGGCTTACTGGAGTGCCAAATCTCTTATGCCAGTAAGCACCGTGAATGCCATAGTTCCCTTGATAAAACATTGCATGAGGAACGTTGGGAACGTCGTAGTCTCTTCCCCTCATCCGTGTAGACTTGAATTTTGATTGAATATTAAAAGTACCGACGAGGGTGGGAGTGGATTTTTTTCCAGAGGAAATGGCACTTCCATAAACAACTCTGTCACCTTCCCAAGCTATTAATCGTTGTTTTGAAAGATTAATTTGAATCCAACGCTTGTCGGATTTTTGTAATTTCTGGATTGTTTGTGCAATCACTTGATTTTTAGAATTTGCCCAAACTTCACTCGTTCCGGTAGTAGTAAAAACACTTAAAGACAGTGCTGTACCAGCAAGTAGTATTTTTAAATGACGCACTAAGTCAGGATAAATCAGTCTTTTCATACTAGATACACTCACACTCAAGTTTTCTGTTCTTAGGAAAGTTATGACTTTTCACCTTTCTTTCCATATCTATTACTTTAATAGACATGAATTTTTGATGATTTGATTCTAAGTTAACCTAACTCTTGCATTAGCTTTCTTGCCTTAGTTGCGATCGCCTGCCAATTCCCTTCGCTGACAAGCTTTTTGGGAAATAATTCACCGCTCAAACCTACAGCGATCGCTCCTGCTTGTAAAAATTCTTTGGCATTTTCCACGGTCACACCGCCAGTAGGAATTAACGGAATCTCACCCAAAGGCCCTTGTAGACTTTTAATATAATCAGCCCCACCCACCGCTTGCACGGGAAACACTTTTACACAACTAGCACCTAGACTCCAAGCGGTAACAATCTCTGTAGGAGTCAGCGCTCCTGGGATAATGGGCACATGTTTTTCTTGTGCTGCTTGAATCATTGCTGAGTCAACGTGGGGTGTGAAGAGAAATTCTGCCCCAGAAGCGATCGCTTCTTGTAGCTGCTGCACATTCAACAGCGTACCAGTGCCAATAGTACAACCTGGTAATTCCGAACGTAGTTGACTGATTAATTCCCCAGCGTGATCGCTATTCCAGGTAATCTCAATTAGCTGCATTCCCCCAGATGCTACAGCCATAGCCATTTCCCACCCCCATTCCATTTTAGGAGCGCGGATAACTGCGATCGCTCGATGTTTTTGCAACTGTGATAACCAAATTTGATTGGGCATGGGGCACTTGTACTGAGCGCAGCTTCTCGTAGAGAAGTATGGGCATGGGGATGAGGGAGATGGCAGATGGGGGAGTGTTGGGAGTGTGGGGGGAAAGATTTCTTCTCCATCCTCCCACACCTCCCACACTCCTAATGCCCAATGCCCCATACCCAATGCCCAATTCCCAATTCCCAATACTTGCTTGTTGCATCAAGCTATGAGATATTGCATACAAATAACATTAAATCTATCGACTTACCGTAGTTAAGGTTAAATACTTCAGTGATTAGGACTAAAGGAGTAATTCCAATGACAATTGCACGGCAAAACACGGCAGCATCGTTTCATGATTCCAAGAGCATCAATATATCGATTTTCCTCAATTTTGTGCGACTAGCTACAAAAGAAGTCAAGGTATTTTACTGGTATATTCACGCCTATTGGACAATATTGAGTGTGATGTTATTAACTCTGACCAGTTTAATTTATTTGATAATCCATCGGTCTTTGAGCAAGCTACTGCGAGTTCTGATGCATCGAGATGAATGGAAGGTTAGTAGTACTAAGTAAGAGTGGTTGCATTGGTCATTAGTCAGTAACACAGGACAAACAAGTCACCAGCCTTGCTTTGCAGCTATATGTCTAGCTTCTGGCTGTGCTATCCCCTACCGCTACAAGGAAACAAGCTAAATGACTACTAATGACTAATGACTAATGACACTTCTAGTAGAGGAGATAGCAAATTGAAAATGCTTATACTACAATTACCAAGCAATAGTTTAATAGCTCCTAGTTAAAGACCTACTAGGAGCTTTTTTTGCTTGATTATCTACTTCAATAGGAGGATATATCAAATAATTTAGCTCCTATTTAACTACTACTTATGGATATTAATAATTAATTCGCATGATGGATGGAGTCCAGGAGTCAGATTGCTAATATAGCTTTGTAAGTAAAAAACGTTTACCAAATTAATAACCATGAATATTCTTGCTTGGATTGTTTTAGGTCTAATTGCTGGTGCGATCGCCAAAGCTATCTACCCTGGTCATCAAGGTGGCGGAATTCTCGGAACAATTGTGTTAGGAATTATAGGTGCTTTTGTTGGTGGTAGTTTGGGTATCTTTTTCAGTACGGGAACGTTAACTCTAGCGGCTCCTACTCTGAGTATTCCAGGTATCGCAGTAGCTGTTTTGGGTGCAATTGTAGCGGTTTTCTTGTGGAACCTATTAACTCGTCGCAGTGCTGTATAGGAGCAAAATTGCAGTCAATCAACCAAAAAGATTTAGGAAAATCATTTAAATATTTTATCTGTGAATTAAATCAAAATAATAGCGTCATCTTCCTGAGAAGGTGGCGCTATTTTTTAACGCCCTTCGGACAAGGTAGAAGGCAGGTGGTTACTGAGCCTAGCCGAAGCGACCACCTGCCTTTCTTCAATTATTTTTATTGGCCAAACTCCGGTAACCTTTGGCTATTTTAATTTTCAACTATTATTAAATAATTCTATAAAAAGATTAGCGATCGCTAAGTTTAGATTTATTTTAAAAGGCTTAGTTAGCTCTAAGAACATAGCTGAAAACTGGTTGATATCGTATTGCACACTTGAACTTCTCCCTACATACCCCTTTAAAAGGCTTAATTTTAGATGACTTCCCGCATTTTTAAGCTATTTATAGGGTATTAAGCAAATTTTTTAATGCTTCAAAAGATAGCATCGAAGAATTTCTATACCAGCTTCTATTTCAATATAATCGACTAAAAAATTAATTTGATAATAGATGAATAAATTAGAGAAAGGTATGTTATTGTTGTAATAGGAATCAAAAAAGTCAAAGTACAAAAAACTTCCAAAGAAATTGAGGCAAGCTCAATAAAGTTGTTTTGTTCTGGTAAATCTGCTTCATTATCTACAGCTTTTTCTAACGAAGAGATTAAGCCAGATCAACTAGAATAGTGTTCTTCGTAACAACTTGAATGAATTAAAACTTGCCTAAGTATTAGCAAGCAAAAGTTCACTAGCCTAGCTAGCATTACACACCAGATGCGATTAGCTTTGGAGCCTGGGAAGAAAGACCCTTAGCACAGTCTGGCAAACCGATAGCAATCATAACAGTTACTAATAGGACTTACGCACACTCTAGGATTATTGGCGTTCTTAGCGTCTTGACGGTAGCGTTCCGCAAGCTGCAAAACGTCTAGGATAAAATAAGCTTTTTAGAGATTTTTGCGTAAGTCCTAACTAATTGAGTGCAAGCGAAAGCAACTATTTTCATCTGTGAACTATAGTTTCAGCAGTAACTTGCTTACTTTTGGAATGTAAACTTTACCAAGAGCAAGTACTGTTCCACATTGCTAAAAGTTCTTAGGATGCTCCAAAGTAATAGCATCAAAGTTTGCAGATGCAGACATAGCAGGGGTTGTGTAGCTGCTACCTTTAGGCGAGATGTATTCTCAGCCAATGATTGCAGTGCGATTTAGTGATTTTCAGGGAATGCCTGGAAAAGTCACAAGTACAGCAGTTGCTCAATAGTTTGGGAAATTGGCAGGTTGCTCAGCAATTAGAAGTTCTCGGCGGCTATGACATCAGCAAAATCAAGAAAGTTGTAACGACCATTTAGTGTGGATTGCATTTTTGGTTGGTTGTGTGGTCTAAGGAAAAAACTTTGCGTGAAATTGAATTTCTTCTGTAACCACTCTTAGGGCTTGAGCAACCTATGGAATTCTGTTACAACAATCGGCAATGCTTCAGTCAAGTCTTAAAGGCTTCGTCATTGTGAGACCTAGATTTCTTGTAAATAAACTTCAAGCAACTGTAGTCTACCGCCCATTCTATTGCCCAAGCGAACAACATCTCAGATAAACCTTCAGATCCATAGACAAAACAATTGTAGGAAAACGCTCACCATGACTGACGATAAAATTAGACAAATAGCTTTCTACGGTAAAGGTGGTATTGGTAAGTCTACCACTTCTCAAAATACCCTTGCAGCTATGGCAGAAATGGGTCAGCGCATCTTAATCGTTGGTTGTGACCCAAAAGCTGACTCTACTCGTTTGATGTTACACAGTAAAGCCCAAACTAGCGTTCTGCAATTGGCTGCTGAACGAGGCGCTGTGGAAGACATAGAACTCGAAGAAGTGATGCTTACTGGCTTTCGGAATGTGCGTTGTGTGGAATCTGGCGGTCCAGAACCCGGCGTAGGTTGCGCCGGTCGTGGTATCATCACCGCCATTAACTTCTTAGAAGAAAACGGTGCATACAAAGATGTTGACTTCGTAAGCTACGACGTATTGGGTGACGTTGTGTGCGGTGGTTTTGCTATGCCTATCCGTGAAGGTAAAGCACAAGAAATCTACATCGTTACCTCCGGCGAAATGATGGCGATGTATGCAGCTAACAACATCGCTCGTGGTGTTCTCAAATATGCTCACACTGGCGGCGTGCGCTTAGGTGGACTGATTTGTAACAGCCGTAACGTTGACCGGGAAATCGAACTCATCGAAACCCTCGCAAAACGTTTGAACACCCAAATGATTCACTACGTACCACGTGACAATATTGTGCAACATGCTGAGTTACGCCGGATGACTGTCAATGAGTATGCACCTGAGAGCAATCAAAGTAACGAATATCGGACATTGGCTACAAAAATCATCAACAACCACAATCTCAGCATTCCTACACCTATTGAAATGGAGGAGCTAGAAGAGTTGTTGATTGAATTTGGTGTCCTTGAAAGTGAAGAAAATGCTGCAATGTTGATTGGTAAGTCATCTGTAGAAAGTACTACCAAGTAAACAACACTCTAGGGCGAGCTGTTAGCTACCCTAGAGGATTCAGCTAGTTAACCATAGATGAATTTGGTAGGGTGGCACAGCTAGCTGTGCTACCCTAGCTACGTAATTCGTTCAAATAAAAATACGCTAATATTAGCGAGTTTCATAAAATTTTCAACAAGTTGCCTTGGTTCCTACACACAATTCGACGATGTTTCGCTAAGCTATAAGCTCTATAATTATGGTTTATTGAACGTCTTATGCATTGGTTTTTATCTGGGCCGTTGAGTACAGAAAAATTGACGGTTAAGATTGCAGGGTTGCCTGCACCGTTAGAAGGTAAGAAGTTGGTGCAGTTGTCAGATTTTCACTACGATGGTTTGCGGCTTTCGGAAGGTATGCTAGAAAAAGCGATCGCTGTTAGCAACGAAGCTGAACCAGATTTAGTTTTATTGACAGGCGACTACGTAACTGACGACCCCGAACCAATTCACCAATTAATACTTCGACTCAAACATCTGCAAAGTCACTGCGGGATCTATGCTAGTCTGGGTAACCACGATATACATCACAAAGACGCAAAAGCAGAAATCACCAACGCGTTAACTAGCATTGGAATTCACGTCTTGTGGAACGAAATTGCTTATCCACTAGGAGAAGAATTACCGCTTGTTGGACTGGCTGACGCTTGGTCACGGGAATTTAATCCTGGGTTAGTTATGAACCAGCTAAACCCGAACACACCCTGCATTGTTTTATCCCATAACCCGGATACTGCGGAGATATTACAAAGGTGGCGAGTTGATTTACAACTATCTGGTCATACTCACGGTGGTCAAATCTGGATTCCTGGACTTGGGCCAGCAGCCTTAGTTTACAGCAAGATTGCCAAAAAAATACCCATGAAAGTGAGGCGTCGAGCGCGATTTGTGGAAGAAAATGCTTCTGTAGTCAGCCATTGGGAATGGGCCAAGGGTTTCCATCGCTTAGGAAAAAATCAGCTATACGTCAATCGTGGCTTGGGAACTTACCTCCCAGGACGCTTATTTTGCCGTCCAGAAGTTACTATAATTACGCTACAAGGCGAGTAGACGTGCCTTGAAAATAGGGACTGGAGACACTTAGTTTTGTCTGACAATTTCAACTCATTAGTTAATTATATTTGGAGTAGATGACATAAATTATTGCAATTTATCAAGTTGCATTTTGATTTTTGGTAAGCTGTAAGCGCTGGTATGAGGAGTATCGGTTGGCTTATGCATTGGTTGTTTACAGGACATTTAAGAGTAGATAAAGTAACGGTTAAGATTGCGGAACTTCCGACATCTTTACAAGGTACAAAGCTGGTGCAGTTGTCAGATTTCCACTATGATGGTTTGCGCTTATCGGAAGATATGTTAGCAAAAGCGATCGCACTGACTAACGAAGCTGAACCAGATTTAATTGTATTAACTGGTGACTACGTGACTGACGACCCAACGCCGATTAATCAATTGGTACTGCGATTAAAACATCTGCAAAGTCGTTGTGGTATTTACGCCGTCTTGGGTAATCACGATATCTATTACAGCCACTCCCAAGCAGAAGTTACAAAAGCGTTAACTAGCATTGGGGTGCATGTGCTTTGGAATGAAATCGCTTATCCACTAGGAAAGGAATTACCACTAGTAGGACTAGCTGATTATTGGTCGCGGGAATTTCACCCTGCACCAGTGATGAATCGATTAGATACTGTTACACCCCGCATCGTTCTATCCCATAACCCAGATACAGCCAAGATATTACAACAATGGCGCGTAGATTTGCAATTATCTGGTCATACCCATGGTGGTCACATCGTAATTCCGGGCATTGGGCCTGTGGTATTTTATTATAAAAAGCTGCTCAAAAAAATTCCCAAAAAATTACGGCGTTGGGTAACGCTTTTACTAGGAGACTGCTCGAAAGTCGTGCGCTATTGGGAATGGGCGCAAGGATTTCACAATGTGGAAGAAAATCAATTATATGTCAATCGTGGTTTAGGAACTTATAAACCAGGACGTTTATTTTGTCCGCCAGAAGTGACTGTTATTACGTTAATTAGTCATTAGTCATTGGTCATTAGTCATTAGTCATTGGTCATTAGTCATTGGTCATTGGTCATTGGTCATTAGTCATTAATTTAAATAAACGGTAAATGACAAGGGCAAAGAACGGTGCTTACTGGTCATAGTGCAATTTGAATGCATAATACTCAAAACAGAAACCGCCTGAAGCTACGATGGATAGATATCGATAGCTTGGGCGGTTTCTTAAAGGTTGGATAATTCAGAGCTAATTAATTTAACTAAAGGTGGACGCTATTCACGATCGCTTTACAAAAAGTTGCACATCCTTAATATATATTCCAACTAGGCAGGCATTTTCTGGCTGTGCGTTCTAAAACCTCCAAATAACTCGATGAACACAAGGCTAAAACACATTCAACGGATGCCACAACCTAAGAGCGATCGCCATGAAATTAGAGCAGGAGGTACAGGCTCTAACTTAAAAGTTTTTACTTAACTTTTAACCTGTTTGTACCTTGCTCTTAATCTAGCACTATGTTTGTTTAGTTACTATGTCAGTTTACTAAACTTGAATAGCATTAATTTATCGCAATAATTCTGAGATATTCCTTAAAGATTTGTCCCACTTGTTATATGTTGGCGTTAATGCCAGCATTATCAAGTGGGTTAAAACTTCAAAAGCCGTTATTGAGCAGAATCCCCAGTAGTACTACCTCCTGTGTTAGAAGAACCGCCATTAGATGTAGTATTTGACTTATCTATTTCTTGAGGTGGAGTGGTTTTAGAGGTATTACTTTCAGTTCCTGGAGTGACAGTACTAGTAGAACTATCGTTCTGGGAAGTCGGAGTATTAGTACTTGGACTAGTGGTTTGGCCTTGTGTCCCATTGGAAGTTGGCTGGGTTGTAGAAGGCGCTTTTTCCACCGGAGGTTGCTGGGGTGGAACGGTAATATTAATATTCGGTTGGGAAGGTGCAGATGGAGGTGTAACCTGTTGTTGTGGAACAGGAACAGGTACTTCTCTGGTTCTTTCAATGATTGTCGTTTGTGGTTGAGGAGAAGCACTAGGGGTAGGACTGCTATCACTCGGTAAAGGAACCAAGACCGGCACAGTACTGTCAACTGCTGTGTTACCGCGCTGGTTGAAGTACCAAACCCCACCGATAATCAGGCTAGCTAAGGATGTAATGATAATACCTAACAGCAAACCATTACTAGCGTTTTTCTCATCGCGTTCGGCTAAATTTGCTTGTTGGTATCTAAACTCAGAATTTCGACCTTGCACGTAACCTTTTTGGTAAGAGTTGGGATTGGTACTGTTGTTAGCTGTTTCAGTGGTTCGTGTCAGGTGTGTGTGAGTATTACCATTAGTATCAGTGTAAGATTCTTGCCTAACTTCACTGTTTTTTATTTCGCGCTCATTGGGCATAGACATAACTGTTGATTTAACTCCTCAAATTCAATATTTAGAAACTAAAGCTTTGTCAAAACAAGAGGTTTTGATGATGTGAAAAATGTATGTTGCTGATAAAAATTGAGTTTTATTTGCTACCCAACCGTTGGTAATTCTCAGAATAACCTCTGTGTTTAAACAACTGGCTCTATCTCCAGTGAGTTAATACTTAATCTAAAGAAAGAGTATTCTACAGATGGATGTTATTATGCTGTCATCTGATATTGAAGTGCAATTTGATTTTCAAAAATTTAGTAATTTGCTGAAATCATCTCAATTTTTAATTTGTTGTTAGACATCGCAGCGCGAAATTTTGATTGTCATGTCTGTAAACATGATTTATATCGAAGCGATCGCTCATACTCAGAAATCAGCAGCAAATCTCACTCTACTTAGTATTCCCAAGCATAAGTATTAACTAACTCCAAGCATGGTGTCGCTATTTGAATTACTAATCTCATATCCAACGCCGATTTAGGCGCAGTAAAGATTTGATTCCCTGACAAAATCTAGTTAGCAAAGGTTTAGGTTTTGATACACGTCTTGCTGATGAGGATCTACGCGCAGCACCTGGATTTATTAACTCTTGTTCTAACTGTGTAGCTTTATTTAAATCTGAAGCCGCTCTATATTCGTATCCTAGTTGAGAGCAAATTAACCCGCGATATTTATATGCGTCAATATAGTGAGGATTCAGACGAATCGCATGGGTAAAATCGGCGATCGCATCTTCATATCTTCCTTGAGTAGCATTCTCTACCCCTAAAGTATAAAAAGCTTCTGCATCCCAACGTTTGACAGATACTTTTGGGGGATTTTTGGGCGAAGATGAGGATGGATTTACAGTTGTGGGAGGCTCGAATGAATATTCAGACTTGAGCTTATTGTAAGCTGCGTTGATTTTTTTGATTTTTTCTTCTGCTTCCTGTTTTTGCTTTTGATTAAAAAAGCGATCGGGATGCCAAACTTTTACCAGTTTACGGTAAGCTCGCTTCAGCTGTGCTGGCGAAGCACCGGGTTCCAACTCCAAAATTTCATAAGCATGATTGATATCGAAATCGTCGCGCATACTGAAAAAATCAGCAACTATGTAAATCCATGTTAACTATTCCCCCAAATTTCCTTCCGTCAACCCAAACGCCCCATTCTGGTTATCACTGGGATGGAAGTAGTCGCCGCTTTTTTGAAGGTTGGTATTATCGCATCACCTTACCGGAAATTGGACAAACATTCGCTTTTATGTACTCCATCGAAGATCCCATTGGCGATAAACCTTACAGTGGCGGTGCAGCCCAAATCCTCGGTCCGGATGATGAGTATTTATGCCGTACTTTTCCGGATGTGAAGAAATTCTGGGGTAGCCGTGATGTTTTGGGTTTAGGACATTGGGGTAAGAATGATTTGCAAATTTCTCCCCTGTACCTGCTACCAACAGAGTTTGAGCATTATGTCCAAGAAGGCTATCAAGCCACAGCGACATTAAATCAGGGAATTATTCGCGATCGCGCCACTAATAATTATTGCCGTTGGGAGTATGAAATTCAACCAGTATATGGGTGGGGCGATCGAGATAGCATTCAACAGTCAACCGCAGGCTGGCTGTCATTTTTGCAGATTTTTGAACCTGGATGGCAAATTTTGATGGCTCACGGTTTAGCCAGCGGCAAAATTGACTGGAATGGCAAAATTTATGAATTCACCAACGCCCCAGCCTACGGCGAGAAAAATTGGGGTGGTGCTTTTCCCCAAAAATGGTTTTGGCTAAATTGTAACTGCTTCGAAGGCGAACCAGACTTAGCCTTAACCGCTGGCGGCGGACGGCGCGGTGTATTGTGGTGGATGGAATCTGTAGCGATGATTGGTTTGCACTATCAAGGCAAGTTTTATGAATTCGTTCCCTGGAATTCCCAGGTAGAATGGGAAATTCAGCCTTGGGGTAAATGGCAAATGAAAGCTACTAATTCCAATTACGAAATTGAATTGACAGGAACCACCGATTTACCTGGTACACCCCTACGTGCGCCCACAGCCGAAGGCTTGAGATATTGTTGTCGGGACACCATGCAAGGAAAGCTAAATTTAGAATTACGAAAACTAAATGGGACGAAATCTCAAATAATCTTAAAAGCAAAAAGTTTTCTTTGTGGTTTAGAAGTGGGCGGTCAGCCCTGGGATAATAGTTGGCAGTCTCAGTAAAAATGCTATAATCACCAACATGGCATTTTTTTGGGGCTGTAGCTCAGCTGGATAGAGCGAGCGCCTCCTGAATAATCGGGCATCATAAGGGAAACCTTATGAGTGAATGTGGTTGAATTCGGTGAACCCTAAAGAGTGAAAATTTCCTTCTTTCAAAATGCTTGCCTGATTGTAAAAAGTATCACAAGAGCTATTGATAGAAAGTAGGAGTGGTTGTGTGTTTACCACAGTGTTGACACTCCACGGGAATACCGAGCCAAGCTTGATTAAATTCAAGAAGGTGTAGAGACTAGGTAGCCACCACCTAAAGGCGAACAGCCTATGGTGAAGGTATAGTCCAGAGAGTGGGGAAACTCACACAAATCTGAAGCGCTAGGTCGTGCGTTCAAGTCGCACCAGTCCCGTAATAATCCGTAATTAAGATGTAGGGTGTGTTATGCCGAAGGCTAACGCACCTTCAATTTTTGACGGTGCGGCGCTTGGCGACAACATACCCCAATACTGCTCACTTTGTAGATTTTTAACTCGGAATTGGATTTGGGGAAAAGGTTAATGGTTCGACAAGCTCACCAACCGGGTAAAGGTTAAAGGTTTTTTCTTTCCCCTTCCCCCTTTTCCCCAAAACCCGACAAGTATTGCAACATACCCTACTTACTATTCTTTGTGTTTTTTGAGATGCGATCGCTTTAGCAACAAAACGATTAGAATTTGTCAAAAATATTAGGCATTGTTGATTTCATGTATGAAACCGATTGTGTATGATATCAAAATCCTTGTAGAGACGTTGCAATGGAACGTCTCTACATCTGGATTCTCCGTGAAATCAGGCAAAAATACTATAATTTGTGAAAAGCCTAATTTATCCTACTCCTAAAGACGCAAAATGACGGAGGCATCGTTGGTGTCGCTCAAAGTATTCTTTTCCTACTCCCACGCCGACGAACCCCTAAAGAATGAACTAGTTAAACACTTGGGTATCTTGAAACGGCAAGGTGTAATTTTAACCTGGGACGATCGCCAGATACCACCTGGAGGAGAATGGAATCAGCTGATTAATGAGAATTTGAACGCAGCCGACATCATTCTATTGCTCGTAAGTGCAGACTTTATACATTCTGAATACTGCTGGGATGTTGAAGTTACCACAGCAATACAACGTCACGAAGCTGGAGAGGCTTGCGTCATTCCAATTATTCTGCGAAGCGTTGATTGGGATAACGCGCCATTTGGTAAACTACAAGCTCTGCCCAAAAATGCCCTACCTATTAGGTCTTGGAATAATCAAGACGATGCATTCACAAATGTAGCTCAGGGAATTAAGTCTGCTGCTGAGAAACTAATTAGGGAGCGTCAACAAAAACAGGCAATTAGGGAAGCCGCTATAGCTCAGTATCGTCAGAAGGCTGAATATTTTGCGTCTGATGGGAAGATTTCTTTTCTGGAATTGGACATATTGAACGATTTACAGAAAAAGTTAGGATTACTAGATTCAGAAGCCAGTGCAATCCGAAAGAATGCATTAGAATTTTACAGAATATATAAAGAAAAGATAGAGACATACAGGTTATTCTTGATAAATTTTATAGATGAACAAGGATATCCATTAGATGAAAACGCTGAAACTGAATTAAAGGAATTCCAACAACACTATAAGCTTAAAGATGAAGATGTAGTTCGCATCAGGAAAGAACAAGAAGCAAAGCTTTTTACAGAAAATTTGGGTGATGGCGTAGTTTTGGAAGTAGTTCGCTTAAGAAAAGAACAAGAAGCAAAGCTTTTTACAGAAAATTTGGGTAATGGCGTAGTTCTGGAAATGGTTAAAATTCCTGGTGGTCAATTCTTGATGGGTTCCCCACAATATGAGCTAGAACGAAACTATTCTGAAAGTCCACACCATAGTGTTACCGTTCAGCCCTTTTTCATGGGCAAATTTCCAGTTACACAAAGGCAATGGGCTATTGTAGCTGCGGTGGAAAAGGTAAATATTGATTTAAATCCCGACCCCTCATACTTCAAAGGCGCTAATCGACCTGTTGAGAATGTATCCTGGGATGATGTGATTGAGTTTTGTGCCAGATTGTCTAACAAGACTGGGAAAATCTATCGCTTGCCTAGTGAAGCAGAATGGGAATATGCTTGTCGTGCGGGAACGACTACCCCATTTTATTGTGGTGAGACTATTACGACTGATTTGGCAAATTATAACGGAAAGTACACCTATAATTCTGGGTCAATGGGTGAATTTCGTGAGCAAACAACGTATGTTGGAAAATTTCCACCAAATCCTTTTGGCTTATTTGATATGCATGGTAATGTATGGGAATGGTGTCAAGATACTTGGCACGAAAATTATTACAACGCAGCCCCAACAGACGCTAGCCCTTGGATAAGCGATAGTAAAGAACGGCTACTGCGTGGTGGTTCGTGGAACAGTAATCCTTGGATCTGCCGTTCAGCGTTTCGGGGTAAGTGGGCGAGTGTTGTTCGGAACGACCGCTTAGGTTTTCGGGTTGCGGTTACTGTTTTCATCACGACTTAGTAGCCCTTTACACTCTTGTACTTTTGCACTCTTCGCTTTTTTCTTTTCCTTTCTTTAATTTTCTCGCGCTCTCCGGGATCAAATTTTTTGAGCTATTTTTGAATGAGTGATTTGCCAACCATACAGAAAACATACGATTTAATCAAGTGGTATGTACCAATTTTAAATCGTCTGCCTAGAGATCATAAATTTTTACTGGGAAATCGGATAATTACATAGGACTTACGCAACGCCGATATTGTCATTGCGACCGAAACTGAGTCTAGGGAAGCAATCCCAGCGTCAGGGGGGATTACTTCGCTATCGCTCGTAATGACGAAATTACGTTATTTTTGCGTAAGTCATGTTACAGAATTATCGGCTTTAAATGTACCTATTAAATATATATATAGTAGTCCTAAATCATTGGTAAAAATTTTAGGTTGTAAACTTTTATCTACTCAGTGAGTGCGATCGCAGTTGGTTAATAGAAAGTGCGTAGAAGCTTTACTTCTAGTCGTTAGACATCGCCACAATCTCTTAAATAATACTAAAATAGTAGCTAAGATCACATAACCTTTTGTTAACCTAATTTTAGATTGTGAATTAACGCAAATTATTTGTTTTTGTTTGCAAACAGCGAAAAAGCTGATCATGTAAGTTTTCTGACTTGGAGCGTAGTGCTACTAGCGATCGCCATTATTGTGGAAAGTGTGGAAAACCTGTCACAATTTGTATGGTTATCGGAATTCAATAAGTTAAATACCTGTGGAAAACTTGTGGAAAAACTACCATGTTTTTCCACAAGGTAATTATACTTAATTAAGTTTTATCAAATAAATCTCAAGTTTTCCACAGATTTTTCCCCAAAAAGTAAGATTTTTTCCACAATCTAACTAAAATTTAATCAATCTTTATACGTTACTTAATATTTTTGACCAATTGTTTAGCTTTGATGGTTAATGATTAAGGCGCAGGCTGTGGAAAACTTTAAAGTCAGAATTCTCAATTGTTACGAAGATTTTTGGGGGCGGCTTTTCATATTAATGCGATCGCTCAGTTGGCGCAGTGTTTGTGCTAAAGTGCGATCGCTCTCCTGAAGTTGAGCAATTTTGTCACAGCTGTAAATCACCGTTGTATGGTCTTTACCACCAAACTCCTCCCCAATTCTCGGCAAACTCAAAGGCGTGTGTTGACGCATGAGATACATTCCAATTTGACGGGCCCAGCTAATTTCCCGACGTCGTGAATTACCTTTGAGTTCATCGATTGGAATATCAAAATTCTCAGCTACAACTGTCAAAATTGCTTCTGGGGTAGCTACTACTTTTTCATTAGGTGGCTCTAAAACTGGAGCGATATTTTCCACCGTCATCGGTAAACCCCAAATAGAAATATAAGCCACAGCCCGAATTAACGCTCCTTCTAATTCTCGAATATTAGAAGTATAGTTAGAAGCAATATACTCAACCACATCACGAGGCAGACGAATATTTTCATACTCGGCTTTTTTCTGGAGAATCGCCATTCTTGTTTCTAAATCTGGCGTTTGAACATCTGCGATTAACCCCATAGAAAACCGAGAACAAAGACGTTCTTGTAAACTAGGAATTTGGTTAGGGGGACGGTCAGAAGCAATCACAACTTGTTTCCCTGCTTCATGTAAAGTATTAAAAGTATGAAAAAATTCTTCTTGAGTGTATTCCTTACCTTCCAGAAACTGAATATCGTCAACTAATAAAACATCAGCGGCTCGATAATGCTCTCGAAAACTTTGCATACTATCCTTACGAATCGCTGTAATTAAATCATTAGTAAACTGCTCAGTCGAAACATAAAATATTTTACAACCAGGAGAAATTTCCCAACGATAGTGACCAATCGCTTGCATGAGATGAGTTTTTCCCAAACCGACGCCACCACATAAAAATAAAGGATTAAACTCTCTTCCAGGAGATTCGGCAACTGCCAAAGAAGCCGCATGAGCCATGCGATTGTTCGCACCAACTACAAAACGTGAAAAAATATATTTAGAGTTTAAATCCGTAGTTTTTTGGACATTATGAGAAACGGGTTCAGAAATACTGCTAGGATTTGGTGATTCCCAAGAAACGTCTTGTTCATTAACATGAGAAACTTCATCACCTTGAGCAACGGTAATGTAAATTTCCACATGATGACCCAAAATATCTTGTACGACATGAGCAATGGTGTTGACATAATACTTCTGTAACCAATTACGAGCAAATGGGTTAGGAGTACGTATCACCAAGCAATTATTTTCTAATCGTTCAGCACTAGCAGTTTTAATCCAAGTTTCAAAGGTAGGCCGGGATAGCTCAAGCTGTAGGCGCTCTAGTACCTGACTCCACAGACTTTCTATCGAAATTTCCACGATCCACCACCTTTGCTGCTAATCGTCACAATAGAAGAGAAAGCACCAATTTAGCATCCAGACACCCTAGATCTAGAACCAGCTTTTAAGTTGTAATCATTTTGGGACATACCCGGTAGGCAAGATCCTAACACCCACTGACTGACAAGGGAGAAGCAACGACACATGAAGACAACAAACCATGACTTAGCGCTTAAAAATATTAATACCAAGGGTTTGCCCCACAGGTTGTGGATGCTCTCAATCGTGGTGTTGCTAGGGAGCTGCTCTCTTCTACCTGCCAAAACCTTTGAGAGTCAACAAAACGATCCTCAAGCTCAAAAGACAAACGATCCCAATCCGTTAATTGCTCCTCCACCAATTATCTCATCGTCTGGAGATCCTAATTTTGTGGTAAAAGTCGTGCAAAATGTGGGGCCTGCGGTCGTTAGGATTGATTCTTCCAGAACAATTACTTCTCGTGTCCCAGAAGAATTTAACGATCCTTTATTTCGGCGGTTTTTTGGAGACGCAGTACCACAGCCGAGACAACGGGTAGAACGGGGTAGTGGTTCTGGATTTATCATTAATTCCTCGGGTCAAATTTTGACCAATTCCCACGTAGTAGATGGTGCTGATAGAGTGACTGTTACACTCAAAGATGGTCGGACTTTTGACGGTAAAGTCTTGGGTGAAGACGCGGTAACAGATGTAGCTGTAATCAAAATTGACGCCAATAACCTACCAACCCTAGCTGTAGGGAACTCAGATATTTTGCAACCAGGAGAGCCAGTAATTGCCATCGGCAACCCCTTAGGCTTGAATAATACCGTCACTTCTGGGATTATTAGTGCTACAGGTCGTTCTGGTAGCGATATTGGCGCTAGTGATAAGCGCGTTGATTACATCCAAACCGATGCTGCCATTAACCCTGGTAATTCTGGCGGCCCACTACTAAATACTCGTGGTCAAGTAATTGCCATGAACACAGCCATTATCCGAGGCGCTCAAGGCTTGGGATTTGCGATTCCCATTAACACCGCGCAAAGAATTGCCCAAGAATTAATCGCTAAAGGCAAAGTCGATCATCCTTATTTGGGTGTGCAAATGGTGACACTCACACCAGAAAACAAAGAAAGAATCAAAAATATCGCAGGCGATCGCCTAAATCTTACAGCAGATGAAGGCGTTTTACTCGTGGAAATTGTCCCGCGATCGCCCGCATCCTCAGCTGGACTCCGAGCAGGTGATGTGATTAAAAGCATTAATAACCAGCCTGTTACTAAAATTGAAGAAGTACAGAAGCTAGTAGAAAATAGCAAAATCGGTACTACTCTACCAGTAGAAGTAGAGCGTAATGGAAAAATTGTCCAACTAGCAGTCCGACCTGCTCCTTTACCTGTAAGACGTGAAGGATAAATGTTATTGGGGCATGGGGCATGGGGAGATGAGGGGGATGAAGGAGAATAATAACTCCTCAGTCACCAGTTTCCAGTCACCAGTCAACACTCCCAATGCCCAATCCCCCCATACCCAATGCCCAATTCCCAAAGGAGTTTTTCTGATGTCTGAACCAATCATTCAATTAGGCAATCCTACACTGCGCCAAAAAGCTGCTTGGGTTGATAATATTCAAGATCCAGGTATCCAAAAATTAATCGATGACTTAATGGCTACTGTTGCCAAGGCTAACGGCGTAGGAATTGCTGCGCCTCAAGTTGCACAATCTTATCGTTTATTTATTGTGGCTTCTCGCCCTAATCCCAGGTATCCAAATGCGCCAGAAATGGAACCTACTGCTATGATTAATCCTAGAATCATTGCTCACTCAACTGAAGTTGTTAAAGATTGGGAAGGTTGTCTGAGTGTTCCAGGTATTAGAGGGTTAGTTCCTCGGTATAAAACTATCAAAGTGGAATACAGCAATCGCCAAGGCAATCTACAAAAGCAACAATTAGCCGATTTCGTTGCTCGTATCTTTCAACACGAATATGACCACCTCGATGGCATCGTATTTGTAGACCGCTTAGAAAATACTCTCAATATGATTACTGAGCAAGAATACCAACAAAGAGTAGTTAATAAGACTTAATCGTAAATAATTCTTCAAAATGTATAGTTAAAGGAAAGTTTAAGGTATACTTAACCTAACGTTAACCTTTGGTTGGGTCTAGTTATCGGGTAAATGACCAATATTATTAGTAGTCACGAGAGGTTAAGTTCGCAGATGAGTATGTCTCCTGACTTAATCTCCGCTCATCGTCAGAGTGATGAAGTAAAATTAAATACGGGTACAAGCGGTGTAGCTGCACAGTTACAAGCGCAACTGCCTTCGGAGAGATTGGAAATTGTTCATGCGACTACTGGGCGGGTAAGAATCCGTGCTAGTGAGGGTATTTCCAAATCAACAATCAAAAATATATCCCAAGGCTTACGGCAGCAGTATGGAGTCAAGGAAGTTGCTGCTAATGAGCAAACAGGCAGTATGGTTGTCGCTTTCGATGAAAAAAAGCTGTCACTACCGCAAGTCTTGGGACTACTTGAACAATTTAATATTCACCAAGCTCAAGTTTCGCCAACCTCAAACAGTCAGACAGATCCCTTTGCTGCATGGAAGTCCCTTGATTTTTGGAAAGAACAGTCTATTTCTTTGATTCCTTTAATGACAGGGTTAGCTGTCACAGGTGGGCTGGGGATCAGCGGCTTGGTTTCGATCCCAGTCTATATGCTCACCGCAGAGGCAACTCGTAGGGTGATTGATTGTTTTGAGCCAGAAGCTTCGGGATCGGAAAATTCACAACAGTTAAAGGGCGGGCGAGACGCCCACCCCACAAATAAAGCAAATTCTTGTGGTCACAGCCCAGAGGTGCAAGATTTGAAGGGTCAGAATTTAACAACACCAGCAAAAATTGCTTACAGTGTAGTCCATGCAATTCCCGGACGTATCCGATTTCATCTGCCTCGACTAGCTGAGGATAGTGCATATAGAAAGAGGCTAGAGAGGTTGATCGACAATGATCCCCAGACGCTCAATGTGCGTGTGAATAGTGGTGCAGCATCGATCGCGATCGCTTATCAGCCTAGCCAGATTAGCGTCACCCATTGGGTAAATCTCATGGAGTTGGCTTTGCAAACTAATCCGCCTAGCGATGCCATCAAAGTTTCACAACCACAAATAGATTTAGAACAAGTGAGTCAGACGACACAAGCACAGACTACAACTGTGTTTGAGGACACAACTTTAAACGTGAGTCATACGGCACAATCAGACAACACAAACGTGTTAGAAGACACAACTCAACAAGAGAGTCGGACGACACAGGTAGAGAACACAACTCTAGATTTATCAAGTTTATGGGCTGATTTGAAGCCTGCAACTTTGTCTTATTCCTTAGCCATGATGGCGAACTTTCCGTTATAGACGGTTCCACACTTAGGAACACTGGAGGACAACAATGGAGGGTTCTAGCTCACAACTAGATTCAAGTACTCGCACTTACAGACAATCTGTAAATGTAGTTCATAGCATTACCCATAGACTTCCTGCCCAAGTCCGATTATGCGTGCTTGGGATGGTTGAGAATTTAGAATATCAGCAACGTCTGATCGAGTTATTGCAAATAAAGCGTCTTTGAAGCGGCAATATCGCACATAGCCGGTGTGATTCAATCTGCCACCGATCTAATGGCAGATATGGCAAGTGCGATCGCCTTTAGCAGAATTTAAGGCATCAACAAATCTCCAGTCCACTAACCAATGCAGCTAGATTGGAGGTCAATACAGTTCGTTTCAGTCTCGATCTCCTCTACTTTATCAGGGGGAGAAACTAGCCTCTGTTTGTCAGGAGGGTTAGGGGGATGTTTGAGGAATCAACATACCAATTGAAAAAACGATTGTGATAATTCGATAGTCAAAAGCGATTACTCATAACTATTTCACAATCTCAAATCCAAAATGGTATGAACTGTATGAAATTGCGAAATAGTTTCCTATGGTAATCAAGAGTCTGCTGAACAACTAACTTTGTAAACCTATACGAGATATAACGAATGGCACAAGTCACAGTTCAACCACCATCCCTACGAGTTCAAGCATCCCAGGAGATTGTAGAGAAACAGACTCAGATAATTCCTTTAGTCCAAAAGAATGGCAAAGTTTCTCTGGCTGATAGGAATGGACATTGCCGCACACATACTGCTCAAGTTTCCTACAGTGTTGTGCATCAAATTCGGGGAAGGATACGGTTGCGCGTGCCTCGATTACGTTACGATGCCGACTATGCTCAACGTCTTTTAGCTTTACTCGAAGCCGATCCCCACATTACTAATGTCCGAATCAAACCGACGGCGGCGGCGTTGGTTGTGAATTATAAATCTAGTTCAGTTGCAGATACGAAGGTGCGATCGCGTTTGAGTTATCTGATTGGGGCGGCCAATGAAGTCGCAATCATTGTACCCAAAGCCAACAATTCATTAGCTACCCAACCAACAGAGGATGCAGAGAATTCCTGGCCTGGGATGCAACTTTCGGCTATGGCTACCGGTTTAGCTGTGCTAGGAGGGCCGTTAGGACTACCGATCCCCCCTTTAATAGTGGCGGGAACCATTGTTATAGCCACGTTACCGGTCTTCCAAAGAGCAGTGGAAGGGATCGTCAAGCAACGCAAATTGAACATTGACTTTTTGGATTTTTTGGCGATCGCCATTACTACCATCCAAGGTCAATTTCTCACGCCATCGTTGATGTTGAGCTTAATTGAAATCGGTGAAAATATCCGCGATCGGACTGCCCGTTCTTCTAAATTGCAAACTCTAGATTTACTCAGTTCCTTAGGCCAATTCGTCTGGGTTGAACGCAATGGGATCAAAGAACAAATCCCCATTCAAGATGTACAACGTGGTGATACAGTCATTGTCTATCCTGGCGAACAGGTTCCAGTTGATGGTACTATCCTCCGGGGTAAAGCGTTGTTAGATGAGCAGAAACTCACCGGTGAATCCATGCCTGTCCTCAAAAGAAAAGGACAACCAGTTTTTGCCTCAACGTTGATGCGTGAGGGACGAATTTATATCTTGGCAGAATGGGTAGGTAATGACACCCGTGCCGGACAAAGCATCAAGTTAATGCAAGAAGCACCCGTCCATGATACCCGCATGGAAAACTATGCCATCAAAATTGCCGAAAAAGCTGTTGTGCCAACTTTGTTACTTGGGGCGGGGGTATTTGCCGCAACTCGCAACCCAGCACGAGTAGCCAGTGTCCTTACCCTCGATTTATGCACAGGAATTAGAGTCTCAATTCCGACAACAGTTTTAGCAGCACTAACTTATGCAGCCAAACACGGCATCCTCATTCGTAGCGGACGAGCATTAGAACAACTAGCAGCAGTTGATACACTTGTGTTTGATAAGACTGGCACTCTCACAAAAGGCGAAGTGTCAGTTGTGGGAGTCGAGAGTCTCAATCCTGCAACATCAGACTTGCGGGTGTTGGAACTAGCTGCTGCGGCTGAACAACGGCTGACGCACCCTGTAGCAGAAGCCGTGATTCGGTATGCCGAAGCGCAGCAAGTAGCGATCCCCAACCGCAGTAAGTGGGACTATCAATTAGGTTTAGGCGTGCAAGCTGAGATTGACGGCGAGACTGTTTACGTAGGTAGCGAACGCTTTTTGCGTCAGCAAGGCGTCGATATGGAATATCTTAATGGTCATAAGCCAGCAGACTCAGTAATTTACGTTGCTAGTAACAATCAACTTCAGGGTAAAATAATCTATAGTGATATTCTGCGTCCCGAAAGTCAGGAAGTAATTACCCAGTTATTGACAGTCGATGGCGTAGAAGTTCATATGCTCACCGGAGATAACAAGCGTACAGCTAATGCTGTGGCTGCTCAACTGGGGATCGCGCCAAAACATACCCACGCCGAGGCTTTTCCGGAACAAAAAGCGGCAGTTGTCCGCCAACTACACGAACAAGGCAAAACAGTTGCATTTGTAGGCGACGGAATCAACGATTCGCCTGCTTTAGCTTACGCTGATGTTTCTGTATCCTTCGCTAACGGTTCAGAAATTGCGCGGGAAACAGCAGACGTGGTGTTAATGCAAAATGACTTGCATGGTTTATTAGAAGCGATCGCCATCGCTCGTAAAGCCAAGCAAATAATTCATCAAAACACCAGTATTGTTGCTCTGCCTAACATAGCAGCAATGTTCGTTGCTGTGTTCTTTGGTCTTAACCCCTTAGCAGCGACAGTAGTCAACAACGGCTCAACAGTAGTTGCCGGAGTCAACGGTTTGCGCCCAATTCTCAAACCTTCACCCAAAAAAGCTCTACCATGAGCAAGATGATACAACTCTTTTAAGTAGAGTACGCTAGAACGCTTTACAACAATTTTTCAATCAAACAGGAGGAATTTTACTTATGGCACCTAAAATTACTGATTTCATTGAAGACGCCGGCCCTGTAGGAATTGTAGCTGGAATTGGCGCAGTTATACTGGCTCCCGTTCTGATTCCCATCGTTGCTGGAATTGGTAAACCCATAGCTAAGTCTGTAATCAAAGGCGGACTTGTTGCCTACGAAAAAAGCAAAGGAGCCTTTGCAGAACTTGGTGAAACCTGGGAAGATATTGTAGCCGAAGCTAGGGCAGAACTAGCTGAAGACAAGGAAACTCCAGTATTTGAAGCTGCAAGTAGTCCTGTTGATAACACCTCAGATAATGGTGTCTAAAACTGCACAAACAGGTATGGGGCATTGGGCATTGGAAGTTAGGAGTTAGGAGTCAGGAGTTAGGAGTTATTATTTATCCCCTCCCCCGCTCCGCCCCCACTCCCCACTCCCTTCTTTAAAATCCAACTCCAAATGAGGACGGCAGTTGTGTGTTGACAAATAGTCATGGTAATCTGACTGAGATGCCCAAAATTATTGAGCAAAAAGCTTTAAGCAATTTATCCAAACTAATATCCGCAAAAATTGTCAGCAATACCCCAGGACGGCTGCGCTTGAGAGTTGCTCTACCCCATCGTCAAAACGGTGAAATCCAACGCATTGCTAATGCACTCGCAGCGCAACCTCACATTAATCAGGTGCGGACTAATATTCATCACGGTAGTATTGCGATCGAGCATGATGCTAAAGATGATACTTTGAAAAATGTAGTTGCGACACTAACAGATTTAGGAGTTATTTTCGCCGATATTACTGAGGGTAACTCGGAGGCAGCTGTGGGCATTACAAATGCAGTTTTTAACTTAAACAAAAAAGTCGAACTTGCAACGAAAGGCGAAATTGACTTGCGAGTTATTTTTCCCTTAGGATTGAGTATCCTTGCTGTGAGACAGTTACTAGCTAAGGGTTTGCAATTTGAAATTATTCCCTGGTATGTGTTGGCGTGGTACGCCTTTGATAGTTTTATTAAGCTGCATGGCGTCAGTAAACCACAATCAACAAGTAATAAGTGAGCTAAATATTTTGCGAGAAACTGTGAAAGTTTTCTCCAAAATCATTCGATTTTACTATAAATGGCTAGGGGCATAAGCAGGGCGATCGCATCTTTTAAGAAGTAAAAAGTAAAAAGATAATCATCATAAATAAATTTAGAGATAAATTCGAGGTGAGGCTTCCGACCTAGACACTTGGCAACAAAACAGAGGCATCTCATCTGATAGCAGTTCATTTAAGCAGGGGAACCTTGTCAATAGACTGTCTCAACTTCATAAGAGAAGCGCAAGAGAAGAGACTCTTTTCCTTTTTTTATTTATGAGTGCCTTTTAACTTTTTAACTTTGCCTTATTTTGTGATCAGCCAACGTATTTGTTGGGTTTTTTGCCTCAAACAAGACTTGCTACTCTTCGGAAACGCCAAGGGTAAACAAGTTGGCACAGCCGCTCAATGCAGTGGCTACCCAACTTACTAATCGAGGTATCTTTCGCTTTGGGGAAGGTAAGCTAACCTGCCTTTAACTTGCATAATCTCTAGTCTTAGAGAGACGCGAGGATACAATTTAAGTGATTACGGGCTTATTACTATACAAATAATAGATAAAGAATTTTTAAAGATTGAAAATTATACAATTCATGTTACCGGAACTATGTTATAGATAACTATTGTATCAGTAAATACTCTTAATGACTGCATTAAAATATGAGCTAGTAAGCTAGAAGCATAGCAGACCGCCACCTAATTCGATAGCGTCAAAGTATACAGTGCTGCCATATAGGTTAAGACACTGTTAATTTCTCATAGCTTTGAAGTTACTGCGTTTATACCACGCTTCAGTACTTTGCTATACTTGTTTCCTGACTTAGCTCGTGTTATGCGTCAATATTAAGAGAAACTTGCCGATATTGATCTATTACACAGCAAATTCATACACGCGATCTACGCAATGTAATATTTTATTTAAGAAACAGGAATTGATGTTAATAAATAAATGGCTTTAAGGGACTGCTAATAAATCAATCATTTATTAGTCTACCTTACGACAATACCAAAGGTGAAGAATGAGATAGCAGTTTCAAATTCCACTGAGGATTAGAAGTTAATAACCCCAAGGAAACCTAAGCTTCTGAGTTTTGACTAGTTTCATTCTCACTTCTGATTTTTGGTTATTTAAAAGCACTAGACTTGATTTATAAAAAACTATGTCCACATCTCAACATCACAATTCAAAGTTCCTCCATAATTGGCCCTATTTTATATCGATTGTTATTCTATTAGTTATTTTTTACATTTATAGCTATTCAATATTCTCAGATAAATTATTTTTAGGAGAGGGCGATAAAGGAGGTCGCTTTTCGATAGCAATGCAGTTTGCTCATGAGCCAAGCAAAGCTTTAGATCTAAAATATTGGGTATCAGCGTGGCCGCCAGTTCCGTTTATAATTCAGTCTTTTCTTCTACGCTTGGTTCTTTTTTCAGTAACCTCGGATATTAGTATAGGTATCAAAGCTGTTGAATTAACTAGCGTTGCTTTTGTTTTGCTAGGTTTCTTTTTTATTGGTCGTTCTGTGGCTGTGCAAACGAATGAAATGACAGGACTTTTAGCTTTTTTAATGTGTTTTTGCACGCCTTTAATGATGAACTTAGCCCATACTCCTATGGCTGAAGCATATGCTTTTTTCTTTATTGCATTTGCTATTTATAATGTATTTTATTACATTAAAGACGAGAAAAATTTTAGTTATATTATAATTTCAATTTTGTCGTTCAGTTTAGCATATTTCTGTCGCACAGAAAGCCTATTTTTCTCATTATTTGCTGGAGTCTTGCTTCTAGGACATAAAAAATGGAAATCAGCTATATTGCTTGTATCTACGACAATATTAGTTGCAGTTTCTCAAATCTTAGGAGCGAGTTTTTTAATAGAAGGAACACATCTTTATGACAGAGACTTATGGGGAGGAAAAGGATTAGATAGATTAAAATATGCTAAAATGCTGCTTTTTTATTTTTTAAATGCTAGTAAAAAGGTTTTTGTTTTTTCTTTGCTCTGGATTATTCCTTTGATTTATTTAAAGTTCAGAGAGCGTAAATATCTCAATTTTCAGAATGTTACAAAGACCGAAGAAAATCTAAAAAATTATATTATTAATCTTTATAATAACTTTAATTTATTATTAGTAAATAATCCTATTACTATCTGGGTAATTTTCTTTCTAATTGCATTAACACTACCAATACTTTTAGCTCTGAAAGGTGCGATCGACCCATTATCACGATATTTATACTTAGCCAATATTTTTATAACCACTGTGATTGCTCTCGTTATTGCTCAAACTGTTGATGCTTTTTCAGTAATTAATAAAACCCTAGCAAAGCAGTTAGCTATTGCAACTCTTACGTTGGTAATAGTATTTTCTAGTACATTTAGTTTTGCCTATGCAAGTGGTACTGTAAAAACTCAAAAAGCACCATCCTCAATTAAGGAAGTTATTAATTTCATTTCTCTAAATAAGCCTCCAAAGACTCGAATAGCATTTGATTTTTTAGAGTGGCAAGAATATGGAATGGCGGCATACTTGCTAGATCCCGAATTGGAGACAGTTGCTACACAGTTTTCGCTTGTATGGACTGCTTTTCCGCGAGAAGTTGATTCAGAGATTACATCGTTATTACCTAAAAAATTCCAGGTTCCTGTACCTCAATCAACAGTTGAGGGAAGAACCGCTATTTTTCATGCCTATATTTATGCTAAGCAGCCTAGCTATTTGGTGATAGCAAGTGATTCTTTATACAAAAAAATAGAAAATTTTCCTAGAATCAAAGATGCAGTAGGATTTGGAAGAAACTATATCCGAAAGTATTTAAGTGCAAAAGACCAAACCAAATCAACATTCGAGTTTCAGTCTCCTTATATTTTCCCAGAAAAGAAAATAACCTGGAATAAAGTCTATGAAAATGAGTCATATATTATTCTAAAATCTTAGTTGGTTATAAAGGTTTCTGAAAAGTTAGCTCTGACTCTCATAAATAGTTCAAAAGAACTAAAACTTGTCCTAGTTAATTAAATTAACGTTCAATAAAGCCTCTCAATAGAGGTTTTATTCGACTCCTATAGCAGTCGTAAATGAGTTGTAAGAAAATTCACACCCCTAACCAAGGACGGATTACACCGGGGTAGCCAAGATTTCAAATTCTCACAAATGATTTAAGACCGCTATAGTACATTAGATTGTTTCTTTTGAGGCAGAACTAATCCTGTTCGTTGGAAGCTGACGCTAAATGAAAACGCATCAGCAAAAAAACGCAAAACTTCAACACTGAAGGAGAGAATCTCATGGTGTCCAATGGATCTTTCCAAAAACAAACAGAGAAATCCTATAAAGACTATAAAACTCTATTTGTTCATGCCTTGTTTGCTATTGTGTGGGCGATCGCTATTTGGTTGATGTATGTTCTATTTCCAAATCAGCAGGCAACTCGCATCCAAGTTTCAAGAATTATCTTCATCAGCATTGGCATCCAAGTATTGGTTTTAGGAATTCAAAAACGCCATTATGTCAGAAAAATAGTTAGGGAATTTTTCACAGGAAAAACATATCCGGTCAACCTAGCTATATTTCGGATATTTTTATTTGGCACTATATTCCTGCAAGTCAATCAAATTTTTTCTAAAGTTGTATGGTTCAGTCAACTCCCTAAAGAACTTATAATTCCACCTTTTGGTGCAAAGTGGGTATTTCCTGGTTTGATTCCCATCAATGCGACATTAGCTCAGACAGCTAGTTGGCTATTACTTATTTGTTCCTTTACAGCCATGATTGGGCTTTTTACTCGTACCTCAGCATGGCTAACTGTAATCCTCAGTTTCTACGTTATGGGCATTCCCCAGTTTTATGGAAAAGTCAACCATGACCATCACTTATTATGGTTTGCTGCAATTTTAGCCCTTAGTAGGTGTGCTGATGTCTTGTCATTAGATGCTATTTTCATGGCGTGGAAACGAGCAGATCGCGGCCAAATAGAACCTCCTGGTATTTCTAGAATCTATGCATTACCGTTACGTTTTGTCTGGCTTTTATTTGGTGTCATTTACTTTTTTCCAGGACTTCATAAAGTATGGAAACCTGGTTTTGATTGGGCATTTACTGACAATCTCAAGTATCAAATATATTCAATATGGCTGGAACGGAATGAAATACAAGGTTGGATGCCGCTGTTAAGAATAGATCAGTATCCGATTTTATATCACCTCTCAGCGATTGGCTCAATTTGTTTTGAGTTGTCTTTTATTTTTCTAGTGTTTTTACCTGCAACTCGATATATAGCGGCTTTTGGAGGGCTGCTTTTACATAATATGATCGCCGCAGTAATGTATATTCAATTCTTATCTCTCCAACGTTGCTACGTAGCATTTTTTGATTGGAATGCTATTTTTCATTGGATTGGATATCGACTTTTTGCTAACGATATGTACGTTGTATATGACGGAAATTGCCAACTCTGTCGTCGTACTATTGCAACTTTAAAAGTCTTTGATATTTTTGGTCGGTTAACATTTGTTAACGCTCTAGACGAACAAGCCCTTACTTCCCACAATCTTCTGTGGTTAGACTCCCAAGCGCTCTTAGCTGATATGCACGCAGTTCTGCAAAGAAAGTCATGGAAGGGTTTCCAAGCCTATCGTGTCTTAGCAGTACGTATACCCATTTTTTGGCTGATTTTACCTTTGCTGTACGTATGGCCAATACCAGAAATTGGCAAAAATATTTATCGGCGTGTTGCTGATTCTCGTACTTGTAGTCTGCCTCAAGCTGAGATTCCTGAAACTACAAAACGAAACTACCAACCACGAACTTATTCACAAGCACTGACTGTTATTGCTAGTTTATTACTGATTGGCAATATCCTATTGGGTTTGGTTGAGAAAAGGGGGGGTTGGCCGCTTGCCTGCTATCCCACATTTTCAGAAATTTTAGGCCCGCAAGTACAAACTCTGGAAGTTGTTCCTGTAAATGCAATAGGTGTACCTGTTAGTTATAAACTACTAGACTTCAAGAAAAAAATGGGATCGGAAAGGTTTAAAGGATTAGCTGCGAATATTTTACATCGCAGCAAAAACACAATTGAGAAAGAGCAAAAGTTGAGCGCTCTCTGGCGAGCAATCAGCCGTAGTGCCCCCAATATCGAGCAAGCTAAATCGGTACAATTTTATAACACTACACTATGGACTGATCCTGAAAAACGCTCAGAGAATCCAGCTAATCGCTCATTAATCTATCAACTAAAATTGTAAACTACGGGAAATTTTGCAATAGTCCTCGGTCTTTGTTTTCCTAGTTATCAGTTAGAGATCGTTTATAAAGTAAAAATCAAATTACTATAGGATAACCAGTTGGTTACTATTCCAGAGTTATAGCAACAGATTTACTTTATAAATGATCTCTTATTATGTATATAGGAATCATATTTGATTTTTGAAATATACGTAGGGTGCGTTATGCCGTAGGCTAACGCACCAAAACCTTCGGGTGGTGCGTTACGGAAGCCGTAACACACCCTACACATACTTAGATTTTTTCAGAAATCAAATACTAGTCCTATAGCAGCAGTTGAAGCATAGTTTAGGACATAAACCGCTCGTAAAATCCTGGCAAGAAGAGACTTTCAAGTCTGTTCCCTGCTATATCTTGATTATCAGTTGTCAGTTTCGTCCGTTGGGTAATGCTTTGCTTCGCACTACGATCGCAGCATACGCTCTGAGAGATGGTAACTGTTGACTGATTTTAAATCCTCTTTGTCAGAAGTGACCAAACCATGAAAAAGCTGATTAATAAGCCAGAAGACTTTATACGCGA
This sequence comes from Nostoc sp. CCY 9925, assembly GCF_963920935.1. Lineage (NCBI taxonomy): Bacteria > Bacillati > Cyanobacteriota > Cyanophyceae > Nostocales > Nostocaceae > Nostoc > Nostoc sp. CCY 9925. The sequence goes on from NZ_CAWUDO010000002.1 coordinate 194,724, forward strand.
AAGTCTAGAAGGTATGGCAGTCGCTCATTCTGATCTAATTAAAGTCAACTATGACCCTGCTTTTGTCTATCGAGCTGATGCACCTCTACAAGGTAAGGTAGCAATTATTTCTGGTGGAGGTAGCGGTCACGAACCGATGCACGCTGGCTTTGTAGGCCGAGGAATGCTCGATGCAGCTTGTCCTGGAGAAGTTTTCACTTCACCTACCCCTGACCAAATGCTAGAAGCAGCCAAGCAAGTAAATGGAGGGGCTGGTATTCTTTATATCGTCAAGAATTACAGTGGCGATGTGATGAACTTTGAAATGGCAATGGAATTAGCCCATGCTGAGGGCATCCGAGTATTAAATATTTTGATTGATGACGATGTAGCAGTCAAGGACAGTCTGTATACCCAAGGACGACGAGGTGTAGGAACAACAGTACTGGCAGAAAAAATTTGTGGTGCAGCAGCCGAACAAGGGTACAATTTATCACAATTAGCAAATTTGTGTCGTCGGGTAAATTTGCATGGGCGGAGTATGGGAATTGCTCTGACATCTTGTACAACACCAGCCAAAGGAACGCCGACATTTGAATTAGCCGATCGCGAAATTGAACTAGGTATCGGTATTCACGGTGAACCAGGAACAGAACGCACAACTATCAAAACAGTAGATGAGATTACCGAAATTTTGACGCGATCGCTCATTGAAGATACAGCTTACACTCGCACAGTGCGCGAGTGGAATGAAGACAAAGGAGAATGGACAGATGTGGAACTCATCGACCCACCACTTGTAAAAGGCGATCGCTTGTTAGCTTTTGTCAATGGTATGGGTGGAACTCCAGTTTCAGAATTGTATCTTGTTTACCGCAAACTTGCCGAAATCTGCCAACAACAAGGATTGCAGATTGTACGAAACTTAATCGGGTCTTATATTACATCTTTGGAAATGCAAGGTTGTTCCATTACCCTGCTGAAATTAGATGATGAAATGATCGGGTTATGGGATGCACCAGTAAAAACGCCGAGTTGGAGGTGGGGAATTTGATATGGTGACTCAGGCGCAGATATTACAATGGTTGCAGGCATTTGCATCGGAAATAGAGCAGAATAAAACATATTTAACAGAATTAGATGCAGCGATCGGAGATGCTGACCACGGGATAAATATGGATCGTGGGTTTAAAAAGGTAAGCGCTCAGTTACCCAATGTTGCAGACAAAGACATTGGCAGCATTCTCAAAACCGTGAGTATGACGTTGATTTCTTCTATTGGCGGTGCTAGTGGTCCTCTTTACGGCACTTGGTTTTTGCGAGCTAGTGCAGTAGTAGTTCTTAAGCAGCAACTAACAGAAAAAGATATGTTAGAGCTACTGCAAGCAGGTTTAGACGGCGTGCTGCAACGTGGTAAAGCCCAACTAGGCGATAAGACAATAGTAGATGTGTTATTTCCAGCGGTGGCGGCTTTTAGGCAGGCTGTAGAAGAAAATCAAAGCACTGTGGAAGCTATGCAACAGGCTGTAGTGGCTGCCCAAAAAGGGTTGGAGGAAACTATACCAATGCAGGCGAAAAAAGGACGGGCTAGTTATTTGGGAGAAAGAAGTGTTGGACATCAAGATCCGGGAGGAACTTCTGCTTATTTGATGTTGAAAAGTTTGTTAGAGGTGTTAGAAAGTTCTGGGGAATAACCTCTAATTGCCATGACATCTTTTGAATCAAATGGAATAAATGCTGTTGAAGTGAATCATGTTCGTTTTGAAACACTTGTGCCACAGCAAAGATTAATTATTCCTCTCAAAAAAGAAAATGTAACAACTTTTGTACAGTTTGGTTTGCGTATCACTAATTTTTCATCTAACCCATATAGTTTCAAGTTATTTGGATTGAAGCCGGAAGTAGAAACAGTCAGGAAAGATTGTTAAAGCGAATTTATCACGCAAACGCAACAGTTGGACTTGATGAGTCCCATTTTTTTAGAGTTCTACCTGGAGAAAGCTTGACTAGCTTTGTAGATGGTGAATTACGTTGGTACTTACACAATAATGAACTTGTAATGCAAGGACAGGATAATATCGGTGGCTATTGGTATTTTCACAATCTTAGTTTAGGAAATTATAGAATTAGCTTTACTTATAGAAACTCAACACAATCTGAATTGAATAAATTGTTTCTTCCTATAGTTATAGAAAACCTTTGGGCAGGTAAAGTTACTACACCCTTGGTAGAATTTTGGTTGGTTAATTAAAACAAGAATTGATGATTTTTGAATTCTAGTCTTGCCATAGTTATGTGGGTTTAAAGTCAATATGACATCGAGTGGAACGAATGGTCTAAATACTTCTAAAACAGATGGCATACATATAGAAATTATTAATCCTAACACAATACTCTTTCCCACAGTAGGATATCCCATTCCCAACAAAAAAATTGGAATTAATGCTCCAATTAAATTCGCCATCAGTATAAACAACACTAGCTCAAATTATTTTTATCTGAATCATTTACAAGCTTTGATTCCAGAGCTTTTAACATCAAATGGACAGATAATACAGGGACATTTAGTTACACAGTATACCCTTACTAATCAACAAAATAAACAGCTAAGCATTGGAGAATCGATATCTAAAAGCCAATTTTCATCAACAAACTCCAAATTTTCATTGTAAACAAGAACTAACTCACCAATTTTTTGACTGTGATTATCCGGTGGTTGTGCGGTATCAGCACTATAAGCTATGAGGAAAAACTTTAGCTGTAAAAAGCGTTCTTGTTGACTAAGGCCAATAGAACTGCTGACTAATTCTGCGTCTAAGCCACGAGGCAAAATAATTGTTTCATAATATTCATCTTGCTCATCCCAGTAGCCAGATACTTTATACTCACATTGTTCCAAATGTTCTTGAACAAGTCTATTGCTATCTAAATCTTCTAATATTTCAGTTAAATCTTGCCAAACTTGATGATTTTTTAATTCGAGTCTTGTCATAGATATGGCTTTAATGTTCTGTTACCAAACCAGGAAAGTGTAATATACCATCAATGAATTTTGCATGAAATCGGCGGTCGCCACCTTTACCTAAGACTTTAGATTTTAAATCGTAGCCTGATTCTTGGGAAGTTACCAAGCCAACATTACCACGAGGAGAGACTTGTCCTTTATCAATAGCTTTTAAATGTTTCCCTTTACGATCGTATTTTAATGCCAGCTTTATTTGTTCGTTTGCAAACGAAACTAGCAGGCCACTGATTGAAAGATATATAGTATCAGGTTGAATATTTGCCCAATTATCGGGTAAAGCTTCCATTAAATTAATACTGATACAGTAGAAGCACAATTTATTTAAGTTAAGTAAGCCAAATAAGTAAGTAAGTTCAAATGCTTCCTCTAAAAGGATTCTTAGAATTTATGATATCTTTAGCCTCAAACCCTTAAATAACAAGGAAAATCGTAGATATTACCTAAAAATTCTAACTTATTTGATCGACAACCGATATACTCTGAATACGCCATTTAGTTCCGTATCGAACTAAATCATATCGGACTCGCAAATTCTCATTAGAAGAACTTTTAAACTGACCATTTTCATATAACTGTGTGGCTTCTTTGACTGTAGCTTCCACAGCGGCGCGATCACTAAATAATTCAGGTTTTTCTACAGATTCAATCTTCAGACTATGATCGTACTTCCGATAGCGGTTATCTGACCGATCTTGTTGAGCAATCAGCCGCCATTGAGACAAAGCCGAACCAGTTAAAATCTGTTCTAAATTATTAATTTGATGATTAGGTCCTAAAGCTGCGGCTTTGGTAGATAGCCAAGTTTGAATTACTTCCTGTGCCGTTGCATTTGTTAAAGCGCCTTCTGGTGATTGTGGTTTACTTGGTTCAGGAATAAATACTGGTGGTTGATTTATCTGTACAAACAACTGTAAATCAGGCTTAGGTGGTGTCGGGAAAAATAGGTTTTTTATCCATCCAAAAGCTGTTGTAGCTAACACCCAGAAAACTAATATAATCACTAGGGAAATAAACACTCTCCACACCAGCCGTGTTTTCCCTTCTATGGTGTTAGCAAAAGTTCGCCGCCGGCGCCGAGGACGAGGACGAGGACGATTATCGGGCATACGTTCTCGGCTAACGGGTTGAGTAGGTTTTCTTCGCCTACGCTTTTGGTTTTGACTTGGTGCATTAGTCCTACCTGAACCATTCCAATGCTGATTATTAGGTCTGGTCATGCGTTCAGCAGTCGGAGGCGGTGCAGCAGTTACTTCTGGTTTGGCACTTTCAGATGAATTCCATCTGGGTGGTGAGAAGTTTGAATATTCCGGTGTTTCTTTTGTTGGTGTTTCTGGTAAATCTGGGTCGGATGTTGGATTGCGATCGAATTGTCGAAAAGTCCTAGTTGAATTGTTGGGGAAACGTGGATTATTTGTTTGTGGCTGTTGAAAAAGCTGGGGATTAATTACACCAGATTCATTTGTTGTTTGGGCATCGTTTGGCAATGCTTCTAAATAACCTTGCACTTGTGGGTTAGCAAAGTACTCTTTGAGAGAAGCTTGCTGGTTTGCCAAATCTCGAAAATGGGGAAATACTTCGTGTTGCAACCACTGTTCTGTATATAAACACAGCCCTGGTAACAAATCTGGAGAGTCTTGAGATTTTTCACGAATAAAGACTAAAGCTTCGTACTCTTGACTCAGTTCTAAAACACGAGTTGCTTCTTCGGTTTGTCCCAAGAGTAATGCACATAGGGACTGTTCTAAATGTACATCTTGGCGATTGCCCAGACGCACTAGCATCTGCCTTGCTTGACGAATTAAAGCAGGTTGTCGTTGAGCAAATCCTCTGGCTATCAAAGCATAAACAGCCAAGTAAATCGCCACAGCAGAAGGACGTTTACTTTCGGCTTCAAATAACTTGTGTTGTTCTGCGACTGTTAAGTGGTTACGTAGTTGCTGGATAAAACGCAGAAAATCATCTATGTTTAAACCAGAGCGATCGCTATTTGTGCCATCAATCCCGCCACGATCTTCTAAAAGATTTTGCAATAATTCCAAACCTTGGCGTCGTTCGGCAGTCTTTTCTTGAGGTAGTGCCAGTAACTCTAAAATTCGATACGGCCGCAATTTATAAAGATCTGCCTGAATTTCTGCCTGTACGCTGAGAAATAACCCTTCCCGAACTAGCAATTCCTCGCCAGTTTCTAAGGATACGGCGGCATTTTCGTAGTGACCTTGCTGCCACTGTTCGCGTCCTAGTTCCAAACAAGCAAGAGCAACAGTAAGAACGACATCTGGACGTTCGGCACTTTCGGTGATTTGTTCGTCTGCAAGATTATTGCCTTTGCTGTTACTGGAAACAGCGTTTTTATTCACCAGGTACGGACGACCTAGTTTGAGTACAAGTTCGTATTCCCCTAACTCTTGCAAAATCAACAAAGCACCAACTAATTCCTCTTGGGAAACATCGATGCCCAAATTTTGGGTGTCAACACCCCTTTTGTGGTTTTCTCTGGGATTTCCTGCTGGTACTGTGCCAGCAGCAACGTTATCAGGGTCATAGGCGTGGGCAAGATAAAGGTGATCGTAAGTACTGCGTTGTTTTGGATCTGATAAAACCACGTAAGCTTCTTCTATAAGTTGTTTGCGAGAAGAAATTGCTGCTTGAGAATACTCACGTCTTGGCAACTGTACAATGCGATCGCTGTATGCTTGCCGCAATTGTTCGTCACTTGCCGCTAACGGTAGTCCTAAAATTCGGTAGTAATCTAGCGGAATTCGCACAGCCCACTTCCCCTGCACCGCGATCGACATAATTCACCTAGAGCGTTCCAGGCCAGTAAAACCGTGCCATAATAATACCGTATAGAACTTACTCTACAAGTGTATATTGCAACTACTTGTTTTGTACCTTCCCGAAATTTTGAGTCACATTCTAGTACTAATTTTTTGCCTTCGCCTAGAAAGCTTTAGATTTTTGTCTTAATTCTTAGTATTTTTGGTTTAATACAACCTTCGATACCATAAACCACAACTACCAATGTTGTCACGGAATAAATGTTGTGGTTACAGAAGTCTATTGATTTTTTCGGGACTTTCCCTAGTATGCAGTTAGTAAACTACCACTTTTAGGGGTTGACCCTGATAACAGGAGACAAAAATCATATCATATTTAACTTTTAATTACAATTACCCATTTAGGTATAGAAACTTTTGCGTCATTTTTTTTTAAATTGTTAATGGATATGCAGAAACCAGTCTATCTTGATTGGTAGTCTATCAAGGGGAATGGTCAGATAAAAAAACCCCAAACGGCAGATGTCGCATTTTGAGTCACATCCCCACAGGGTTATAGGCGCAAAAGTTAAAATTTCGTCTGGGAAAGTTGAGCGGCATCGAAACCGACACCACCCACTCTCCCAAAAATTAAAAATCCACCTATTCCCTAAAGTCCTTTTTTGGTGCATAAATAAAGTTTGATTGTTGACTCTTGCAAACGCTAACCTAATTATTGGCTCAGACGTTATCAGACCAACTTATTTAAGACCGTAACTTTAAGTTGTACAACAGGGATACTCAAAAATAATGGTTCAAGAGCGTACTTTACCCACATTTAATGCTGCCACTACCCGCATCACTAATGAAGTTGGGTTACGGTTATATGAAGACATGGTACTAGGGCGCTTGTTTGAAGATAAATGCGCTGAAATGTATTATCGGGGCAAAATGTTTGGTTTTGTCCATTTGTACAACGGTCAAGAAGCTGTGTCCAGCGGCGTCATCCAGGCAATGCGGCCGGGTGAAGATTACGTTTGCAGTACTTACCGCGACCACGTTCACGCTTTGAGTGCGGGAGTACCAGCAAAGGAAGTCATGGCAGAGTTATTTGGTAAAGCCACAGGTTGCAGCAAAGGGCGCGGTGGTTCTATGCACATGTTTTCTGCCGAACATCGCTTGTTGGGTGGCTATGCGTTTGTGGCAGAGGGAATTCCTGTGGCAGCCGGAGCCGCTTTTCAAAGCAAATACCGCCGCGAAGTCTTAAAAGACGAAAGTGCCGACCAAGTGACAGCTTGCTTTTTTGGTGACGGTGCAGCAAACAACGGTCAGTTTTTCGAGACGTTAAACATGGCCGCTCTTTGGAAACTGCCGATTCTGTTTGTGGTAGAAAATAATAAGTGGGCAATTGGTATGGCTCACGATCGCGCAACTTCCCAACCAGAGATTTACAAAAAAGCCAGCGTATTTAACATGGCGGGTGTGGAAGTAGACGGCATGGACGTGTTGGCTGTACATGCTGTTGCCCAAGAAGCCGTAGCCCGCGCCCGTGCTGGGGAAGGCCCAACGTTAATTGAGGCGCTGACCTACCGTTTCCGGGGTCACTCCTTAGCAGACCCCGATGAATTACGTAGCAAAGCTGAGAAAGAATTTTGGTTTGCTCGTGACCCAATTAAGAAGTTGGCAGCTTATTTGCTAGAGCAAAACCTGGCTGATGAGCAAGAACTCAAAGGCATCGACCGTAAAATTCAAGAACTAATCGACGAAGCAGTAAAATTCGCTGAAAGCAGCCCCGAACCAGACCCCAGCGAATTGTATCGTTTCGTTTTTGCAGAAGACGAGTAATTTTTGGGCATGGCGCATGGGGATAAGGAAGCAGGGGAAGCAGGAGAGGCAGGGGAAAAGGTTAAAGGTTAAAGGGAAAACGAATAAATTTAATCTTTCCCCTTTCCCCCTTACCCCTTTCCCTTTCCCCATTCCAATGCCCAATGCCCAATGACGCCACTTGCTTCAAGTCGGCAAAGCCGCCCAACGCAGTGGCTCCCCAATGCCCCATTAGGACTAAAACCTGTGTTTACCATTGCAGTTCAACAGCAACAGTACAAAACCTACATCCTTTCAGATGAAGCCGCTGGTTCTCAACTGGAAGTTGTCCCAGAACGCGGTGGTATTATTACCCGTTGGCGGATACAGGGGCAAGAAATTTTCTATCTGGACACTGAACGCTTTACTAATCCTGATTTGAGTGTCAGGGGCGGAAATCCGATTTTGTTTCCCATCTGTGGCAATTTACCGGATAACGCTTACACTTATGACGGGAAACAATACACTCTCAAACAACATGGCTTTGCCCGTGATTTACCTTGGCAAGTCACTGACCAAGTAACTCAAGATAAAGTTAGCCTGACCCTCGTCCTCAACAGTAACGAGCAAACACGGGCTGTTTATCCTTTTGACTTTCAGGTGATTTTCACTTACGAACTCCAAGGTAATACCTTAGAAGTTCGCCAAGAGTATAAAAATCTTTCATCCGCATCATTGCCCTTTTCTTCAGGATTTCATCCCTATTTTCTGACCCATGATAAAACTGGGCTAGAGTTTGAAATTCCCTCTCAGGAGTATCAAGACCAGAGAACCAAAGAAGTTCACCCGTTTAACGGTAATTTTGACTTCAACCAGGATGAAATTGATGTTGCCTTTAAGCGGCTAACTAGTAAATCAGCAACTGTGACGGACAATAGCCGTAAGCTAAAGCTGACTCTAGATTATGGCGATGAATATCCCATTTTGGTATTTTGGACACTCAAAGGCAAAGACTTCTACTGTCTAGAACCGTGGAGCGCTCCTCGCAACTCTCTAAACACTGGCGAACATCTAACTATATTAGATCCAGGGGGCAGTTACACAGCATCTGTACGCTTAACAGCAAATTTTTTCTGAACCCCTTTACAAATCTATAGATGTCTATGCTATGATGGCAAAGTTGCGAAATAAACGAAAGGGTCGCTAACTCAACGGTAGAGTACTCGGCTTTTAACCGATTAGTTCCGGGTTCGAATCCCGGGCGACCCATAAAGTTATGATTCAGGTTGACGCGGGGACGCGTAGAGATGATGGGCAGAGGAGCAAAGGGGCAGAGGGGAAAATTCTTAACTTTTCACTCAGCACTACTGAATATGGCGCTCAATCCAATCTCCATTGAATATTAATTGGTAAATACGGTTTTGGACTTTGAGAGAACCTTGTTGCTTAATAATTAGGCCTGACAAGAGCAATTCTTTTTCTTCTGAACTATCAACGGACAGTATTTCTCCTTGGTGTAAAATTTGTCGATAAAGCTCTAGAAGTTTGTTAACTTGTAAATCGCTATTGAGAATGCGATCGCGAATAGTTCTCAAATGCTCCGGCTCATCCTGGGATTCCCAATTCTCTATCACATTTGTTACTACCAAATTTTCTATCCATTCAGCTTCAGTATTTGCCGGAATCACAGATGAAGAGTTATGAATGAGCTTACAGAGCTTTTGAGTGAGGAAAGGCTGTCCATTAGTCCAGTGTAGTACTTCTCTGATGACTTTGCGAATGGCGATCGCGTCGCTAACTTTCTCTTTTAATCCTTCGCCTAAAGGATAAACTTCATCTTCTTTAAAACCCTCTAGTTGAATTGATTGACCAATATTAAACGGTGTTCGCTTGTGGTCTGAAATTAAATCTGAGGGAGTTGCTACGCCAAAGAAAGCAAAAGTTAAACGCCGATATTCTAAGTTGATACTACGCTGGTTATAACAGAAGCGTACCAAAGCAAAAAAGTCATTAACAGAAAAATTTAAGCCTAAGACGCTATCAATTTCATCGACAAAGATATAAATTTTTTCACTCTGAACTTGCTTGAGTAAAATATTTTCAATAAATTGGCTCAATTTTTGGGTGGATGACAAATCTTTGTATTCATTCCACCAAAGTGGAAGATTTACTTTGTCTAACAAATCAAAATTCTGCCATAATTCCACTGCTAACCCCAAATACCATTGAGCAGGGGTAATGTTATCACTACCAATGCGTGTTAAATCAATTGCTGTACAACTAAATCCTTCTTGCTGAAGATGGTGCATCATGCGTACCATCAAGCTTGATTTACCCATCTGCCTTGCATTTAGTATGTAACAGAAATCACTATGCCTGAGTGCTTCATAAAAGTGACGGTCTGCGGAACGCACTACATAGGTGGGAGCATCCATTGGCAAACTACCACCAATTTGATAATCATAACTTGAGAGTTGTTCTGAGCTTTTAAGTAGGTCGTTTTCAAATCTAAGTTTTTCTTGAGTAATTTTGAGTTCTTCTAGTGTTTTTAACAGTTCTTGATTTCGTTCTTCAACTTTTTGTTCTAAAGTGCGGTTGTACTCTTCTAATTGCTCGTATAAACGGGAATTTTCAATGGAGATGGCAGCTTGAGCAGAAAGAATTTTTAAGATTTCAATGCGTTCTGGAGTAAATGCATGTGTGATTAAATTATTTTCTAAATATAAAATGCCGCTTAATTTCCCTTGATGAAGTAAAGGAATACAAAGAATCGATTTAGGTTGCACAGTGCTAACATAAGGATCGCTGATAAATTGCCCCTCATGTTCTGCATCATTTAAAACCACATTTTCCTGGCTATGAACAACGTAGTTAACAATAGCAGCCGAGAGAAGAGGTAAATGGCGAACAGTATCTACAGAATCTATGGCGATAGATTGTAAAACCGTAACATTATCATCATCCATTGCTCCTTCAGCTTCAATGACCCAATTTTTGTCCTTCTCAAGAATCAAAAAACCTCTTTGAGCGCCTGCATTTTCAATGCAGATTTTCATCAGTTTTTTTAGTAATTTATCAAGAGTGATTTCACCAGCTATGGTTTGTGATGCTTTGACAACAGTTATAAAATCAAGTTTTTTGCTATCATTGTTACTTGTAGAGATAGTAGTACTAATTTTATTATTTCCTGTTTGGCTGTTTACATTTACCAACAATTGCGGATATTCAGATTCGAGACTTTTAACTTTGGCTGTTGCTCCCCATTGTACATAACAATAGTGAGCATTTTTTAAGTAAAATTGACCAATTTCTTCTCTACCAGTTGCAATATAAAATTCGGCTGCGCGTTCGTAGGCTAGAGCTTCTTCATGAATGAATTCGTATTTTTTAGCGCCTTGAATAGCTTGTTCGTAAAGTTCTTCAGCTTGCCAATTTTGTCCTAGCGATCGCGCTTTTTCCGCTTCGACTAAAGCATATTTATGTTGAAAGTTTTTTGGACAATCTTTAACCCATTTTTTCAAATTATTTTGATTAATTTTAACTTGTCTGATTGCTGATATTTGCTCTTTTTTAGAAGAATTTTTATAAGCAGCAAGCAAAGCGAGGGAAGAATAAAAAATATAATGTGGTAAAGTTATATGCGAACTAATATTTTCAACATATTCTCCGGCTTGAATTCCGTTTTGTGAAGCTTGCTTAAAGTCTTTAAAAATATAAAAATTAATTAAGTTTGTAAAATAATTAATGAATAATAACCAAGTATTGAGATTGATTAAATCATGGCTTTGTTCAACTGTCTTATCAATATCTAATGAATTGTTTATTAAATTAATTATCATCCGGCGGCATTTTTTAGCATAAAAGGTAGAATGCTCTTGCATTCCCTTTTCCATTAATTGAATAAAATTAGTAAAATTATTTTCAACCTCTTCGAGAGGATATCCACCAAAAAACCTGATTAAGCAATAACTGACAGAAGCAAAGAAAGCATATTCATAATCGCCAATATCAATTCCTGTTTGAAAAGCATCTAGTAAATTTTCTTGTGCAATGCTATCCCGAATTAAATAATTCCAATGCCATATAAAGCCATAATAATCATGCATCACTAAGGCTTTTAGTTTAACAAGATTAAATTTTTCTACTAAATTAATAGAGAGTTGACCAAATTCATATCCTAATTGAATATTTCTATCTATATTAAGTCCTTTCATTCCCTTACATATAAATGTTCCGTAAAGAGAATAAGGGCAAGGTGCATGAGGAGAATTACCATATTGAATGCAAAGATTAACTTGTATTAATACAGCCTCAAGATATAACAGAAAATTTGTCACTATTGTAGAAGCCATAATTTGCTGCAATATTGACATAGCTGCAAGCTTATATGGATCGGTCATTTGGGGAAGATTCAAAAGAGCCTGAACCGAAGTTCCTTTTAAAAAAGATTTTAAAAATTCCTGTTCTTCGATAATTTTATTGAATATTTCATTGGGATGTTGAGCAATATTTATCCCTAGTTCTGCTAAAGCTTTAACTGCAATATCTATCGCTATTTCTTCCTGAAGTTTAGCATTATGCAAAAGAATTTTTGTTTGATATACTCTGACTTTATCAAGAATAGTTTTAGCCTGTTGTAGAACAATAACAGACAACTCTTCGGCTTGTTCGTATTTGACGTTTAAGTAAAAAGCTTCTATGGTTTCTGTATAGATTTCTAAGGTTAACCTATAGTGAGACTTCCAGCTATTTTTACCCAATAATTTCAGCCCGGTTTCTAAATACCTGAGAGATGCTTCATAGGCTGTTGATGCTTTTGCTTTTTTCCCAGCTTCAAGATTTAATTTAGCAATTTTGTTTCTTTGTAACTGTTTAGTAATTAATTCAGCTCCTTCATTGAGTTGATTAACAATTTTAAAAATATTTTCCTTTATTTGATATTCTGTAAAATTTTCTAATAAAAAGTAACCGATTTGTAAATGCACCTTTTTTTTCTCTGCTTCTGGAATTAGAGAATAGGCAGCTTGTTGAACGCGATCGTGTAAAAATTTATATGGGATTAATTCTGGATATTTGGGAATAAAAACAGCAGATATTTCAGAAGTATCAGTCGATGTTTCATCCTGACTCCAAAGTAGGGGTATCTTGTAATTATTATTTAGCGGTACAATCAAACCTTCCTGTAGTGCTGGCTGAAGTTCTTGAGATGTCAATGCTTGAGATTTGTTATTGACGATTGAGAGAAAATCTAGATTAAATTGATTTCCAATACAGGCAGCTAATCTGATAACTTTTTGAGTTTGACTATCTAGTTTTTCAATTTTCTTACTCATTAAATCAATTACATTATCAGTTATTTGAATTGTTTGAATTTGTTTTAAGCTCCACTGCCAACATCCGGCATTTTTATCAAATAACAATAATTTTTCTTGATACAGTGATTGGAGTAATTGAGTTAAGAAAAAAGGATTGCCTTGAGTTTTAGCAGTTAGTAACTCTGCTAGAGGTTTTGACTCTGATTCTGAACAGTTTATAGTATTAGCAATAAGTTGGTTAATGTGGTTGATTTCTAAGGGTTTAAGCTCGATTTGATTTACTGCCGTGCCCGCCTTTTTGATTTGCTCTATAGTTTGGATTAGAGGATGAGTAAAATTAACTTCATTGTCTCGATAAGCTCCTATAATCAATAGAGTTTGACTCTCAGAAGCCGACATTAAGACTTCAAGCAACTTCAAAGATGATAAATCTGCCCACTGTAAATCATCTAAAAAGATAACTAAGGGATGTTCTTTTTTGCTAAATACGCTAATAAATCTTTGAAATAATGAGTTAAACCGATTTTGAGTTTGAGTAGCTTCTAGATGTTCAAGTAATGGCTGTTTACCAATTATTTGTTCTACTTCTGGAATGATATCAATTATCACCTGGCCATTAGTTCCTAAGGCTATTAAAATTTCTTCTTTCCAGGTTTGTAGTGCAGATTCAGATTCACTTAATATCTGCCGTATTAAGCTTTGAAAAGCTTGACTGATTGCTGAATATGGAATATTCCGCCTTAGTTGGTCGAATTTGCCGCTGATAAAGTTTCCGTGTTGTTGTAGTATAGTTCTTTGAATTTCATTGACTAAAGCAGATTTGCCAATACCTGAGTAACCAGAAACCAGCATCATCTCAGTTGTGCCTTGGCTAACTCTATCAAAGGTATTCAATAGTTGGTTTACTTCCTGATTTCGTCCATAAAGTTTTTCAGGAATCTGGAATTTATCAGAAATATCCTCACGACCTAAAGAAAAGTGTTGAATTTGTCCTGAAGTTTGTAACTGATAAAGACAGTTTTCTAAATCAACCTTTAATCCTCTAGCACTTTGATATCGTTCCTCTTGAATTTTTGCTAATAATTTCATCACAATGTTAGAAACCATCAAAGGAATTGAGGGAATTCGCTGGTGAGGTGCATCAGGTTGTTGTGCAATGTGGCAATGGACTAATTCCATTGCATCGGTTGTTTCAAAGGGTAACTGATTGGTTAACAACTGATAGAATGTGATACCCAAAGAATAAAAATCACTGCGGTAATCTATTCCCCGGTTCATTCGACCAGTTTGTTCTGGGGCAATGTAAGCTAAAGTTCCTTCTAATTGATTTAGATTGCGAATCGTCTGATTTTCTCTAGATAAACGAGTAGAAATTCCAAAGTCAATAATCTTTACCTGCCCAGTTTCTGGGTTGTAGACAATATTCGAGGGATTAATATCTTTGTGAATAATATTGGCATTGTGAATAGCAGCTAAACTCTCAGTTATTTTCAAGGCAATAGTCAGAAATTCTTCTAAGATAAACTGCCCTTCTGAGATTAAAATTTTTAAAGAGCTACCGCCAAAATCCTCCAAAAACATCACTAAACTATTCTGATATCGCTCTAAGCTATATGCTTTAATAATTCCATCAGCATTAATTGAGCGCGTAATTTCATATTCTTGCTTATAACGGTTGAGTTCTGAGGAATTAGGATAGTTTTCTTTGAGAATCTTCAAGATAATCGGTTGGCGATCGGGCTTGAGGATACCTCGATAGACTAATGAATTATCACTTTCATAAATTTGTTCAAGAATCTGATAGTTTTTGATTGCGTTCATGATTTGTAAATATTGTTTTGAAAATAGAAAGTAAAAAATGGCGAGCAGTTAAGTATTCTGACTACTCAATTTTGAAGATAGTTTAAACTTTATCAGACTTAATTTTTTGGTAAATCTCAGTTACTGTTGTTGTTATCGCCTGGATGTTATTGCTAGAAGAACTGGAAAAAAACTGTGATTTCCACATATCACAGTTTTGACAAGCTGAACGCTTAGATAACTGATTGAGTATTAAATCACCTCTGAGCTTCTGAAATAGATTTCCAGACCAAATTTCTTGTAGACTTTGTTGATTATAATCTCCTAAGCTTTCGATACTGCCATCAAAACCAAGCCGAAATAGGGTTTCAATACAGTAGTAGATTCTACCATCTGGTAAAACGGCCATTTCTGTAAACGGAAATAGACAAGGCCAACGTCCTTGAGCTTTATTAATGTAATATTGGAGTGAATTCTCTATTGTATTGTTAGTATTTTTTAAACGCATATTAGTCTCTTGGTATTGAGCTAAATTAATAATTAATACACTATCAGCTTTAGCTAACCAACGTTCTTTAAATTTTTGTTCTTCTTCGGCGGTAACATTTTGATTGCGGACCAAAGATGTCCTAACTTCACAAGAAATACCCAAGCGATCGCGTATTCTCATAAAATTAAAAATATTAGATTCAACTGTGTTAAGATTACCTCCTCTAATTCTAAAATATGTCTCTTGTTCAGCAGCATCAACGCTAACATCAAGACTAGTTAATCCGGCTTTTAATAAAGCTTTAGCCTTACTTTCATCTAGTAATTGACCGTTAGTAGTTATATGAAATTTGGGAACTCCAGATTGCCTACAAAGTTGAATAAAATCAACAAGCTTGGGATGAAGGATTGGTTCTTCAACACTACCAACAGTAATTGTAACTCTTGCTTCTCCGCATTCTTTTGCTAACTTTGCCATCATTTCCCAAGACATCATCTTCTTTTCTTTGAAAAAGTTTGTTGTATGTGTTGGCTTTAGCAAAGGACTGTGATAAGGGCACATCATGCATTTGAGATTACAGCTATTGCCAAGAATTGCCCTCAAATATAATGGTTTCACAGCTGTTCCATAGTAGTCAGCAAAATAATGTATTTGCTCATCAATATCAATTTGGGAAATAAAGGTGAATGGTATTATTCCCGAAAAATTAACTTGATTTTTAGTTTCTAGTCTCCACAATGGCTGCTTCAAACTATTACTTAACTCTTGGCGATATAAATACGCGAGAGTGGGATATGGGGGTAAACCTAATTCTGCTAAAATCGACAGGGTAGGTTTAAAAGCAACTGGTCTGTTTGCAGATTTAGCTGTTGCTATAAGTCTTTTTATACTTTTTGGATGTAACGGAATGCCATGAGGTGGTATCTCTAGCACCATATCTGGCATTTCCCAGTCAACTTGAATTTGCTTTGGTAAAAGTTTTTGAGTATCTTTGATAATCATTATTAGACTTGTCGTGAAAATAGGGAGTGGGGAGTAGAGGAAACTTTTTTTATGTTTAGTTGTGGGATTTTCTAGTGATTCACTGTCTTAAAAATAGGGGTTGGGGACTGGGAAAGAAATATTTTCATGCCCTATAGCAATCCTAAATCATTTGTGAAAAGTTAGATCCCCGACTTCTTTGAGAAGTCGGGGATCTGGGCATCGCGAATTTGAACAAAATCAAAAATTTTGTAGGTTGGATTCAGGAACAAAATCTAACATTTTCAAGCATTTTTTGGGTTTAACTTCGTTTAACCCAACCTAAAATTATTCTTAACTCTCAGTTATGAGCTTGAGCATTAAGTAGTAGTCACTGGAATAAATGGGACGGAAGGATAAACATCTTCGTTTTTGTCATCCTTTATCCAATCTTCCAACTGCTTTTTAGTAACTGTTGCTTCTCCCAATTCTGGGCGAGGAGGAAAAGAAACGTAATATCTAAAAGCAAAAGGGGTTTCTAGATCGGGATCGCGAAGCTCACCAATAAAGGAACTTGGATCGATATGAAACTCATAATAAGGGCTAATAATATCTTTCTCATCTCCAAGTTCAACACTATTAAACATAGGAGAAAGATATTTGTCTGGATTGTTAATCCGCTTTTCACCAAAGACAGCTACTAGTAATTCTGCTGCTTCATCAGAGTCTGGTTTACCATCATGAAGCCATTTTCTAGGATCGGCTCTGAACAACTTCTTTAAATTTGTATCACATTTGTTGTGAGTTTGATTTCCAAGTCTTTTTAAAAGTTCTTCGACACTCAATTTGGAGTCATCTTTCATAAAATATGTATTTAATTTTAGTGCATTTTTCCTTTTCTTTGGTTCTGATTCGTCATCAGCCCATCGCCATATATAGGCAATAATTTGAGAAAGTTGTTTACCTTGTCGCCAAACACGTAATGGTCTTACATCCTGTGTCATAAGAATTTTCTCCTTCATAATTGAGACACTATCGTTAGTGTTATTGATTTAGTTCCTGTTTACTGAAGCTATAGAAACATACACAAACTAAAAATTATGTATACCTTGCTAAATAAACAGGTTTATTTTTTGCAGTTTTACAGAGAATTGGTATGAGTATGTTTCTAATTTTTCTAACAGGTACTAAGCGGTAAATAGGGATATGGAGGCGAAAAATATTGTACATCTACTGAATATTTTCCGTCTGGTTGCTTATAATAAAATGGAAGTTCTCCTTCTTCATCTTCAGCCTCAGCCCATTTTTTAATGTTCTCGCGGGGTAGATTTAGTTCAGAAGGTATGGGAGGATAGGGAACAATAGCTTTACTAGAAACAGAATACTTTCCTGGAACTAGCTGCTTCTCTTGGATATCACCTTTAAATCTATGCCAATCTACTTCTAGCCCATATCTGAAAGTTATATCACCCGTACTCAAAATAGGTTGACAAATTTGGTGATAGTATATTTCTTCATCTATTTTTAATCGATAATATGCTTGCCCTGCCATCAAAAGGCTTAAAGTAATTCCCTGCCAAGCTTCACTGCTAGGCAAAATCAAAAATCTGGCGTTTTCATTATATTCAAATTTACTATGTAGTGGATAATAAATGTCTAGTTTATCTGGTTCAAGATGCCCAGGAGAAGATATCTGATCGAAAAAGAAAATTTCTCTGGCTATGAGACCATCTAACATATCAGAGTCAATCTCGTCCCATTGACCATTAACGAAGTTATGCCACAGGCGATTATCTTCATTTGCTTTCAAATAACTATGCCATGTTTTGGCAATTAACTGGGATATTTTGCGGGTTTGCAGCAGAGTTTGAGTTGGATGATAAAAATTATTTATTTCAATTGATGATTGTGGTAAAAAAGATCCATTTTTAAGTAAAGTATCCCTAACAAAATCTTTTGCTAAAACTGCACCAGGAGAGGGCAAATATGAGCCTATATTATTAGACGGTTCAGAAGAGTTATGTTGGGGATAAGCTAAAAGTTTATCATGGGTATTTTGGTCAATCACATATTCTTTAAACTCTCCTCTAGTTTTAGTTACTATTGTGGTTTCTATGTATTGTCCTTCTGTCTTATGTTGACGAGGAGCAACTAATAGTATCTGATAATAAGTATTGTTGTTATACCACTGTCCTGGTTCCAGTGGATCTATAGTTCTTGGTTTTTCTAGATTGACCATGATGATATGTCCTCTTATTGAGTGTTAATAAAATTGGGAAGTTGTCAAGCCAAACTATAAAAATTGCGAGGATTATCCCAAACAATTTTTTGCACTATTTCTTGAGATAATTGTGCTTCAAGCTCTAGAACTGTTTTCACAATGTTCGGTTGATGATCCATGTGAGGGTAATCAGAACCGAAGATTAAGTTATCGGCACCAATATATTCGATAATTTGAGCTAAGTAAGGTTCAGTAGGTGCGATCGCAATAAAACACTGACGCTGAAAATACTCTGAGGGCTTCATTTTGACATTATCTTTTACCTCCCAATATAAGTTTTCGTACTCTTCATCTAGTCGCCATAGCCAGTAAGGTAACCAACCACAACCAGACTCTAGAAAACCTACTTTCAAGCGCGGATGACGCTCTAAAACACCCCCTTCAATGAGGGCTAAAAGTGCCATCATCTGTTCCATCGGATGAGAGCAGGCGTGGAGAGCAAAACGAGTATTAAACCGCTCTGCTCCTGTGGTTGCTAACCGACTATGAGTTCCTTCATGAATTCCCACTGCTATGCCCATTTCTTCGCATTCTGTCCAAAATTGCTCATAAGCAGGGTGACTCAATATTCTTCCTTTAACTGGGTTAGGGCGTAATAACACAGCCTTCCAACCAAACTCAGCTATGCGATTTAATTCTGCCACCATCTCTTCAGGTGCATGAAAATTAATCGCTCCTACACCTTTTAATTTATCTGGAGCATAGCTGCAAAATTCTTCATATAACCAAGTGTTGTAAGCACGAGTAAAAGCTCCCGCTACTTCCGTTGCCATATCATCAATTGCCCAAAGCCATAACCCATAGGTTGGATAAATGAATGCGATATCAACTCCCATCTGTACCATTGCTTGGATATGAGATTCAGCATCGTAACCCTTGAAATAAGCATTGGGGTGAGCCTCCATCATTTGCTGATTTCCTTGGTAACGAACTTGTTGTGAAATTTTTTTAACAATCTCTTCTCCTTGAATTTTCATATCTGCGGCAGGAGCAAAGTGCTTAAATTTTGGTTCTAAATATTTAGCCCACAAAGTTGGAGGCTCAATAACATGGGAATCAGCATCAATAATTTGATATCCTTTAAGCATAGAAAAATCTATTCTATTGGAATGAATTTATATTTGAGCTTTGAGATTAATTAATCTCAAAATTATAAACTTAAGATGGTGTAAAATTCCTAATTTCAAATATGAAATTTTATGTTGAATACAATGAAAGTTTCTTCCCCAGAGCCAATGCTTAAGAAAGCATAAACGCTGGGGCAAAAGGCATGATTTCAATCTAAAACTCAAAATATTTGACTGTAACACTCACATCCACATGGGGAAAGGATTAAGTTGATTTTCTGCTAACGGCTGTTTCAACCATCCCATTTTCACAGGAACGTCATACAATCTTCCTGAACCTAAACGCCTCCACATGTGGCGCATTCCTGGAACTATTACTTTAGCTACTCTCAGTCCCACGTCGGGACGAGTCTGGTCTAAAACGAGCATTTCTAGATCATTTTTTTCAACGATTTGTTGACATAGTTTGACATCTTCTAGCAAATCCTCATTGGCAAACTGGGGATAATCTGTATAGGCTTTGGCAGGAATTTTATTATCGGGAATGAGATAAGGTTGATTAACTAAAGTTGCAGTTTTCCACCAATCTATTGCTAGGCGATCGCCAGATGCCGGATATTGAGTACTACCATCATTTTTTATAGATAAAAGATTAGGCAAAATTTGGTTAACTTCAGTCAAAGCTCGGCTCAGGGCAATTTTGGCATCAAAATGGGTTCCATAGCCTAATATAATATCTTCTACCTCTCGATTCATTCTGCGAGTAATGGCAGCAAATGTGGGGATATTAAAATCACTGGTCAGATCCAATACCCATAGTTCTCGCTCAATGCTCTGGTAATACTGTTTCAGGGTGAGAAAATAGGGTTCATTGAAACTTTCTAAATCTACCAGGGGTTTTTGGAGGCGATTATACCACCACAAAGCCACAGAATCGCGTTCTACTAATTCCATAAACCCCTGAAGAATAGCTTCTTCAAGAGTATTACCGGCTGCACACCCATTGGAGTCTGCCCAACAATCAGGTTGCAAAGATGAAGGATAGCCATAATAACAATAAGCAGTTGGTAGATATTTAAATTCTTCGTGAGTTAATGACCAAACTGGTGTCCAGTCAATTTCTCTTTGCACATCAAAAGGTTCTGGAACTTTTTGAAACCAACCTTTACATTCAGTATTCCATTGTTCTCGATTTTCGTATTGTTGTTGGCTGAAATTCATACAACCATTGGGATGAATCGCTTTGTCTTTCAGTTGGTGATAACTGCCTTTTTTTCTGATTTCATCTCCCTGAAAAACCCCAGAATATCGCTCAACGGCTTCACAAAAACCACTTGCTTTAGCTTGGATATCTGTTCTACCTTTTCCTGAACTTCTACCTCCAATATTTTGGCGTAGGCTATTTAAATCATCAAAAATACTCAGAAAGTGATGCTTGGCAACATAAGTATGGGTAAATTGATTTCCTGGTATCTTATTCAGTTCTCGAACTATACCCGTAATCGGACTAATAAGATGTTGATATTTTATCAGCGTTTCTTGGGGTGAACAAGAACGGTGTCCACCATCTGCGGTAAATGTTTTTTTGCAGTGTTCTAGAACAATCGGTAAGGGTTTACTTATCAAACCATTGGATATTTCTCCACAGCTAGGACATTGAGGACGCTTAACTATGTTATGGTGTTGGGTTTGTAAAGTGAGAGTATCATAGGTCAATAAAGTTTCTTCTAGACCTTTATTTTCTCCTTGAACAATCCACTTGAATAACTCTGTGGCTGCTATTCCTAAAGCGGTTTGCACTGTAGATGGTAGGAAGCCTAAAGGTGGGGATAAAGGAGTAGAAATGTTTTTATGTCTTTGAATAAATGCTTGAACTGGTTTATTATCTCGTAATCGGTGGGCTAGACATTCCCAACAAATGGTTTTGTTACCTTGAAATAGAGGGCCTATCCAAACCATTGTTCCCAAGGGGTTGACTAACATCCAGGGAGATTGGGAATGTAACGCCTGTTGATTGAATTCATCTAGATTTGGGTGGAGATAATCATCAGTTAAGACTACTGTAAAATTTCCTTTCTCGGCTACTTGAATTTGAAGTGATTTGAGAATGGCAATAAAATCGTCAGCGTCAACGGAACCGAAGGCTTTTACTGCTACTTTAATTGATTTTAATCTTCGATGAGCTTCACTAGGCTTGATATGAAGATGATTGCAGAAGATAGCTAAGTGCGATGGCAATTCCTCATCTTGTTCCAAAATATAGCCCTGCCTTTCCATTTGAAATAGAGCATGTTGGGCTTTTATACTGGTATCAAGAACGTTTTTAAAAAAGGAATTCTGGTCTGGAAATAATTTGTCATCTGGCAGTAGTTCTAATTGAATTATGTCGATAATTTCGTCAATATCGTGATGCCCATCGATTAAAGTTGCTAGACAATAAAAGATGCGATCGCTAAACCAAGTTACATCTTTCTCAGATAATAAAAATACCAAATCTGGTTGTATCGTTTCAACGGAGTAACAATGTTTAAAAATCGGTATATTCAGCATTTTTTTGACTATTAACTTGAATTTATATCACTAAATATAACTAAAAAAATAGAGTCTATTATCAACTAAAAATTTAACTTTAAAATCGAGCGATCGCAAACATTTTCCTCAATTTTAAATACATATTTTTAGATATATTTTTTATTAAAAAATTTCTCTTGAAACTAGACAGAATAATCTCAATAAAAATCCAAAATGAAACATAAAAAATTACCTTAACTATTAGTTTAAACTCACTATCTGTCTTTTTTCACCTAAGGATGCTGATTGAAAGTACTGCCGATATAGTTGAGAACTAGGTATTGCTTTATTGTTATCTAACTTAATCAGTCCCATACTGTTTAACTTGTAAGCAATAATGGGTTCTAATGGCACAGGTTCACTAGAATTCATCACATTGTAAAGAGCGATCGCTAATTTTGGCTGTTCTTGCAACATTGTTAAATGACGCTGCAAATGATGAGCATAAATTCCAGTGGATGTAGTAGCAGTTTCCAGTAGTTGCGCTAAAGTTATCTTCTTACAACTAAGGTAATAGATCGCTATATGTATTAGTCCTGGATGTCCTCCAATTAATGCCATCAATTGCTTTGCTTCTTCGCCATCAGACCACTTCAGATCGTAACGTTGAGCTAATTGCTGCACCTGGTCTAAATTAAAGTCAGGTAACTGAATTGGTAACCCAATATTGAAAGGTGACTGCTGAAGTTGTAAAGGAACATAAATTTCCGTTGAATGCACCACAACTAAGCGTAGCTTTTGCCAGATTTTGCATCTTTTAGCTTCTTCAAACCACGAACGTAATAGGGGGAAAAAATCTTTTGCTACTTCCGGATGCTCAAAAATATAGTTCACCTCATCTAATGCTAAAACCAGAGGAGTATCAATTTGCTTTAGTACATAGTTTCGTAAATAGAAAGTACAACTCAGTTTGCTGCCGAAATCTTTATTCCAAAATTCGTCTAGTTTTTGCTCCATTTGAAGCTGTTGAGTAATATTGGCACAGAGCCAACGTAAAAATAGATTTGGATCGCTTAAAATTGTCTGGTCAACTTGCTCAAGGTTCAAGCTAACTGTGCGGTAGCCCATATGCTCAGCATAATCTAGAAGCCTCACCATTAAAGAAGTTTTGCCCATTTCCCTCGGAGCTTTAATCCGCACTAATGCTCCTAGCTTTGTAATTTCTGCATAAACTGATTTCTGAATATTAGGATGTTCAATGTAAAAGGGTGAGTTAAGAGAAACTGAACCACTGGGGTAACAAGGAAATGTATTTTGTTCAATACCTAGATCGAAATCTCCAGAGTTTAATTTCGGCGATTTGACATCTGATGTAGCTTGTACTGCTGTATAAGATTCCAGCACCACTCGACAATTTTTTTTTGTCACGCGCTTGCCAAAGACCAAAGAGAGTTTTTGGTATAATCGCGGAGCAACAACATTAGTAATGTAGCCGCAGCTATATTTTTCTTCTTGAGCTATTTCCTCATAGGTTTTATCCTGCCAGATTCCCTGTAAAACTAGAATTTCTGTAGAATGGAGCGGATCATCTTGGATTTCCACTAGATTGCGATTAATAATATCAAGGATCAAATCTATTGTCATAAAAGTTTACAGATAAGTTTCTTTTTTGAAAAGCAGAACTGGAGATTGGAAAAGAGAGATTTTTGGGTGTATCTCACTTTTGTCGGTATAGAGGAATCTACAAACTTAAGTTGTTGCTTTTCCGACTTTATTCCTAGATATTTTTATCAAGCTGAGATGCTCTTGATTTTCATGCACTATTTGTGGGGAATTACACCTGAATATCTATTTCAAAAAACATCTTATTCACGAAGAATAATCTGAGTATTGACGATAAATTTTTAAGCTAATAAACACTGTGATTTTGTAATAATTCAACACTCAGGAGTCAGAATTGAAAATTTGTAAGGAGTTTTGTATAATTAATATATTTATTTATCATAGGTTCTCCTAGTTATTTAACTATTGTTTCTGTATGTTTTTTTACAGGCTAGTTCTTAAGAATTCTGAGTTAATAAAAATGGGTG
Organism: Nostoc sp. CCY 9925; assembly: GCF_963920935.1. Classification (NCBI taxonomy): domain Bacteria; kingdom Bacillati; phylum Cyanobacteriota; class Cyanophyceae; order Nostocales; family Nostocaceae; genus Nostoc; species Nostoc sp. CCY 9925. The sequence goes on from NZ_CAWUDO010000002.1 coordinate 218,801, forward strand.
ATGAAAAAACCAGAGTTTGCAAAACCAATACAATGAGCTTTTTTCCCTAACTATCGTGGATTTTTCAAAATTAATCATACATTACCGTTTTTTTTAGTACTCATAATTTTTAAAATATTAAAATTAACGAATAATTTAAAATTATTTAATATTTTTTTTGATATAAAAATGCGTAAGCTTTAATTAAAAAGACTTTGAACCATTTTTTATAAATGAGGCTGATTCTCAATATCAGTTATAAATCTTGATATAAGCAGCCTTTTGAAATTCAGCGTTATTTTTATACATAGTATAAAAACGTATAAGTATTTGGATATATAAGGATAGACGGCTATCGGTTTCTGCCGATGATGTCTATTTTTCTCAGAAACAGTCTACAGAAGGCGATCGCTCAAAATGATGTATTCAGAAATGGATGAACAAGGGCGAGTAGAAAAATTCAATATGAGGTTTAGCAAAAATATATGAAATCTATATGAGATTTATAGGTTTTATTTTCTGAAATGAACGACTAAATTAAAAACAGTTAACCCTAGAGAGTATCTATTAAATAAATCTTTGGATCTGACTGGATTCTAACTAGAATTCAAACTTGCCAATATTCAATAAAATCTATAGCAGGAGGTAGAAGGCAGGAGGTAAAAGTATTACTATTCCTAGCTTTCATGCTTTCAAAATGTCTTAACCTGTGTGACTACGGCTATATCTTCAGCAAAGATTATAGAATAAAAGCTAAATTTCACCTATGAAAAATTGTTCTACGAGCCTCCAATTTAATGATGCAGGGTTAGACATGCCTGATGCATCGATTAACCATAGCATTGCTCCTACAAATGTTTTGCATAACGTATTGGAAGAGACAATTCAATTGAGACAAACACCTCAATGCGATGTCTACGACGGGCTACGCCTACGCACAGACTTTTGGCTGTTATGGCAGCAATATCGAGATTACCATTACAGTCGCTGTCTCCAGTGGATGGGGGGCGATCGCAATGATGCAGAAGACTCTCTAAGTCTAGCAATGCTGAAAGCTTGGAAGAAATGGCCAGACTATGCCGGGAAAATGACCAATCCTAAAGCTTGGTTGACCCAACTTATTCATAATCTCTGCATGGATATACATCGAAAACGCAAGCGAAGCGAGCAAAGCATTGAAAATATTGAAGACATTAAATTTGCAGATGGTCTAGAAGTCACTTCCAGCATCGAATCACCTGAATCAGACATTTGCCGTCGTGAAATGAGAGCATACCTCTACGATACCATCGAGGCTTTGCCTCCCAGACTACGGTATCCTTTTATCCTACACTACTGCAAAGACAAGCCTTACAAAGACATTGCCAACCAACTAGTCCTCTCTGAAGAGAACGTTTACAAACGAGTTCAACAGGCACGAACCATTCTGCGAAAGCAGTTAAACAAGTATCTGGTGGGGGAAGATGGCACTTCTCTGGATTACCGACAACCCCGCAAATGGGTGATTCCGTCGGTACAAGAGTCTAAACCCGATGAAACAATCATATCTGACTGGGAAGCGGCGATCGCAACCCAAAGCATTGTCGAACAAATAAATTACAAACTAACTGCTATATGTCTAACAACCTTGCCACATTCTTGGTACAGTTCTCCCAACCCTCTGGGGTGGAGATGAATGCTTACTTACTTTTAGATGAAAAACCAACTAGACAATACCAAAAACTGAAAACATTAAGTAAGTACATGCAGCAGTATCCACAAGGATGGAAGAAACGGCTGGAATTAGCTGAATTGTTTTATCAAATGGGGCGATGGGAGGAGGCTATTGACGAGTATCGCCAAGTCATTGAGCGTCAGCCCCGATTGATTGACGTGCAGCTGCAACTCGGAAAAATCTTGGACCTGATGAGACGAGAAGCAGAGGCAATAGAAGTTTATGAAAATGCCTTGCCCTTGTCCCGCAATGAAGCGACTCGGCAGCATCTAAGTGGATTAATTGAAGCTTGTAAAGGTGACACTCAAGCGGCAATCATCGCTTTTGAGTCTGCTGCTTCCTTAGAACCTGACAAACTAGTTCACTGGCTGGCTTTGGGACAGGTGCAGATGGGAATAGAGAATACTGTTGCAGCCTTGCAAGCCTTTGATGCAGTTTTGTCACTCAACCCAAATGATATTGTTGCTTTGATTCTCAGCTATGACGCCCTGATGGCTATGGGGAACTTTCAAGCAGCTGGGCAAAAATTGAGCAGAGTTATAGAGTTAGCCCCCGATGATTTCCAGGTACTCCAACGACAGTTGGATGAGCGTTGCCGAATGAGATTGGTATCTGGCGAACAAGGCAAGCAGACTAAAAAGATGATTGGCTCTGCTTTGCAACAGGCTCCAAATGCACCTGAATTCCACAAAATCCTGGCATATTATCACATTTTGCGAGGAGATTGGGCGCAAGGAGTAGGAGTGTTAGCACAGTTTACTCAGAAACACCCCAATAATCCTAGCGGTTGGTATTACTATGGGCGGTGCTTGGCCGACACAGGTGAAAACGAAACCGCAGCTGAGGCAATTTTGAAAGCTTATCACCTGTATCCCCATGATTGTGAAATTTACCGAGCATTGTGTGAGATTTTGCCAGCTGCTGGCAGATTAAATCAACTGCGTCCCTTAGTAGACGAGATGCTTGAGCGTTTTCCCGAACGCTGGAGTGTTTGGGCGGCTGCGGGGCGAGTGCTGGTAGAAAGCTTTAAAGATATCGAACGCGGATGTAAAGTCTCTGTTCGAGGAACGCAACTGCAACCTCAGTTACCTGATGCTTGGTTTTGTCATGGACGGGTATTGGCACTGGCGGGAAAACATCAAGATGCGGTGGAGGTTTTAGTACAAGGATGGCAGTTCTTCCCAGAAAAAGGGGATTATCTGCAATCTGTACCTGGGTTAGTTTGGCTGGGAGAGAGTTATCGAATGCTAGGTAATAATGCGGCTAGTCGGCGGTATTGGCAAGAAGCTTGTCTGCAAGCTGAAGAATTGATGGAATTCGACCCAGCTACAGCTTATTACTGGCAAGGCAGAGCCTTAGAACAATTGGGAAATGAGTTAGGGGCGATGGAGGCTTATCGAAATGCCCTGAGTCAGCAGTTGCTTTACCCTGCCCACGGTGAAGTTAAGCAGGCTCTGAAATGGTTACAAGGTATGCTGCGAAACGGTTATCGTGCTTGAAGCTGGTTTGATCTAGTTAAGAAAAAAGATGAAATAGCGATCGCTTGATTGGCTGCTGAGGATAATTTGCTTAAAAAATTTAGAGGGACGATCGCAGTGTTATCAAACCAAAAGAGCGATCGCCCCTCTTTTTATTAGAGCCAGGCGATCGCTTTTTATTTGAGTTGCACAAAAAAAGCTTCTAACTAGAAAAATTCCAAAAGCGATCGCTTTTTTAGCTAATAACACAAAAGCGATGCCTACCCATTTGTTGATTAATTGCAGCCAGGGCGATCGCACAACACATACAATAGAATTTCTCCAATTCGGTAGTATAGGCGTAGGCTAATCCCAAAAACCACCGTTATGGTAAAAACACCTCCACAGCATCGGACAATTCCCTTGTTGGAAAATGGCGACAAACTTACCCTGCAGCATTTATAGAAAAATTAGCAGATTTAGGCTGAGGCGATCGCCTTTAATCGATTATTTGGCATACAACGCTACCAAAGCCTTTAGTCTTGAGGTAGCTGACTGCACAGTACTATAGGGCATATTTATAGTAACTTTAGCTTAAACTTTTTCAACATAAGCACACGACAGTAGTTATAATTTCCTATAAGTTGAAAAAACTCTTAAGATTTAGCGTGATTATTACGCTTCTCTCACACCGACTAGCTGACAACCACATTAGGAGGACTATCTATGGCGCTTGTACCACTGCGGCTGCTGTTGGATCACGCGGCTGAAAACGGTTACGGCATCCCAGCTTTCAACGTTAACAATTTGGAGCAGATTCAGGCAATCCTGAAGGCTGCTGTCGAGACAGATAGCCCCGTAATTTTGCAAGCTTCTCGTGGCGCTCGTAATTATGCAGGAGAAAACTTCCTCCGCCACCTGATTTTGGCAGCGGTAGAAACCTATCCTCACATCCCCATTGTCATGCACCAAGATCATGGTAATGCGCCTGCTACCTGCTACTCAGCAATTAAGAACAACTTCACCAGCGTGATGATGGATGGTTCTTTAGAAGCTGATGCTAAAACTCCCGCTAGCTTTGAATACAACGTCAGTGTTACCCGCGAAGTTGTAAACGTAGCTCATGCTTTGGGTGTCAGCGTTGAAGGAGAACTCGGTTGTTTGGGTTCTCTAGAAACTGGTGCTGGTGAAGCTGAAGATGGTCACGGGTTTGAAGGTACACTCGACCACTCACAACTGCTCACCGACCCCGATGAAGCTGTTGAATTCGTAGAAGCAACCCAAGTAGATGCTTTGGCTGTTGCCATTGGCACAAGCCACGGTGCTTACAAGTTTACCCGTAAGCCGACTGGCGAAATTTTGGCAATCAGCCGCATTGAAGAAATTCACCGCCGCCTGCCTAACACCCACTTGGTAATGCACGGTTCCTCCTCTGTGCCTGAAGATTTGCTTGCACTGATTAACCAGTATGGTGGTGCAATTCCTGAAACCTACGGTGTACCTGTAGAAGAAATCCAAAAAGGTATCAAGAGCGGTGTACGCAAAGTAAACATCGACACCGATAACCGTTTGGCTATTACTGCTGCTGTACGTGAAGCTTTGGCTAAAAAACCAGAGGAGTTTGACCCCCGTCATTTCCTCAAGCCTTCGATTACATACATGCAGAAGGTTTGTGCTGAACGCTATCAGCAATTTGGCACGGCTGGCAACGCAAGCAAGATTAAGCAAATTTCTTTGGAAGATTTTGCTGCTAAGTATGCTAAAGGTGAACTCAACGTTGTTACCAAATCAGCTGCCAAAGTTTAATCAATAAAAGGGACTGGGGATTGGGGACTAGGGACTGGGTAAAATAACCTTTACTAGAATTTTCCTAATTCCTAATTCCTTTCATTTACAGATAGGGGCAAAAGTACTCCTATGCTCCAAGAAAAGTGAGAATTTTAATATTGAGATAAATAAACTGGGTGGCATTGAGGTCACCCAGTTTTTGTTTTATTCATCACAATTGGGAATTGGAAATTGGGCATTGGGTATGGGGAGGGTGGAGAAGAAATCTTTCCCCCGTCTCTTCCCACACTCCCCACACTCCCCCATTTCCTCTGCCCCTTCCTCATCTCCCCAATCCCCAGCCCCTAAAATACCCGATGCTGTAAAGAAGGCATTTGACGGCGGACTTGTTCAAGCCTAGTGGGTTTGATTTCTGCGATCGCAATTCCCGGCTTTTCCCCAGCATCGGCTAAAATTACTCCCCAAGGGTCGATAACTACAGCGTGTCCGTGGGTTAGACGGCGGCCGTAGTTGTTGCCGGTTTGGGCGGGTGCAATGACGTAGGCGGTATTTTCTATGGCTCTGGCTTGTAATAATACTTGCCAGTGGTCTTTGCCAGTGAAGGCGGTAAAGGCAGCAGGAACAAATAACACATCGGCTCCTTTATCTGCTAGATGACGGTACAGTTCTGGGAAGCGGACATCATAACAAATAGAAAGTCCTAAATTGCCGAGTTTTTCGGAAAAATGGACGGGGGGTAGTTGCGTACCAGCTACAACAGTATTCGATTCACGATAGGTGTTGCCGTCGGGGACATCAACATCAAATAAGTGTACTTTATAGTAGCGGGCAAGTTCTTGACCACTTGGGTCAATGAGGAGAGTGGTATTATAAACTTTGCCTGTATTATCTACCGGAAGTGGAAAGCTGCCACCCAAGATAGTAATTTGAAAGCGTTGAGCCATTTTTTTGAGGAATTTTTCACTTTCAATAGCGATGGCATCCCCTTGTGCAAGTCTGTCTTTTTCTTCTCCCATAAAGGAAAAGTTTTCTGGCAAACCTACCAATTCAGCACCTTGACGCACGGCAAGATCTATTAATTCTTCTGCCTGTGCCAAATTTTTTTGGAGATCCGGCACACTGGTTAATTGAATAGCGGCGGCTAAATAAGACTTCATAGATTCAACAACGAATAGTTGATTTATGGGAAATAGATTATCAAAATATATCGCTACTTCAGCATCTGTGGAACTTAATTAGAAATGCATGACTTGTTGCTTTTATTGAACAAGCTTATTATTCCCATTGCTTATTTTAATCTTCCTCTAGGTTGTAGCAAACTGAGCAGGATTGGGATTAGGTTGTGAGCAAACCCTGATATAAAGCTACCTGCTGTGGATATTTCTGTTCTGGTTCAGACATTTATCGCTGTGTTTGTTTTGGCAGATGCTGTAGGCAATATACCGATTGTTTTAGTTTTGACTAAGGGCATGATGCCAGAAGAAAGAAACAAGGTCATAGATAAAGCAACTATCGTGGTGATCGCAGTTCTTTTGCTGTTTGCCAATGCTTGGCAAATAATTTTGAATTATCTCGAAATCAGTATCGGATCTTTGCAAGTAGCAGGAGGATTATTTACCGTTAATTGTTTTGCAAATGCTTCAGGGAGAATTAGATAGGCCGATTATTGAAGGACGCGATGTCGGAATTAGTCCACTAAATATTAAAAGATGCTTAAATTATCTACAAATATAAACAAGTTTGAAAGACTAGGAATTTAAGCCTTTCAAACTTGTTTGCAAAAATTAACTTAAAGTTACAACACCATAAATAACTCAAGAGGATTTTGTTGCCAATTGAGTTTCAAAGATACTTTTCCAGAGTGGTAGCTAATGTAGTTTTAGGCACGGCGCCGACCACCATATCCACTTTTTGCCCACCCTTAAAAATCATTAATGTCGGAATACTGCGGATGCCGTACTGACTGGCAACATTAGGATTTTCATCTGTGTTGACCTTTACGACCTTTATTTGACCTTTGTACTGTTCGGAGATTTCATCGACAACAGGAGCTACCATACGGCATGGTCCGCACCAGGGTGCCCAAAAGTCAACTAAAACGGGTACTTCGCTGTCGAGTACTTCTTGCTTAAAAGTAGAATCCGTAACTTGTGCGGCTGCTGACATGCCTAAAACCTTCGCCAAATATATCTGAGCTTCGTGAAAATTCTACCATAGCAAAAACATCTGCTTCGGAGTAGAGGATGTACATTTGCAAAGAAGCTTTAGAATTTATTCATAAACATAAGGAACCGCCCGAACAGTAGTCCGGGCGGAGTGTGGTGTGAGGAGTGAACGGAAACATGCGTCTCCGCTATTTCTATTGTAGGCGACATATAGAATTTTTCCAGGAATTGTTTAGGGGCCTGGAAAATTTTTTTAATAATTTGTTGGGCATTGGGCAAGAAGGGAGTGTGGGAGGTGTGGGAGGTGTGGGAGGTGTGGGAGATGTGGGAGGATGGGGAAGAAATCTTTCCCCCCTCTCTCCCCACACTCCCCACACTCCCCCATCCCCCCTCTCTCCCCTCTGTCCCAGTCCCCAGTCCCCAATTCTATTTCCCCATCCCTAATTGTTGAGCTTTTTGATAAACTTTACCTTCGGTTAATAGGGAAGGAGCAATCACAACTTCAACTTGCTGCATTTCTTTAATATTTTTTGCTCCTAAGGTGCCCATACTGGTCTTTAAGGCACCTAAAAGATTGTGAGTGCCATCATCTAGTCCTGCTGGACCAACGAGTATTTGCTCTAGGCTGCCAGTGGTGGCAACGCGAATGCGAGTGCCACGAGGTAAGACAGGGCTGGGAGTCGCCATACCCCAATGATAACCCCGTCCTGGGGCTTCGGCGGCTCTGGCAAACGGGGAACCAATCATCACACCATCGGCACCACAGGCGATACATTTGCAAATGTCGCCACCAGTGATTAAACCACCATCAGCGATGACGGGGATATAGTTACCTGTTTCCTTGTAATAATCATCTCGTGCCGCAGCACAATCAGCGATCGCAGTTGCTTGTGGCACACCCACACCCAACACTCCACGAGAGGTACAAGCAGCACCAGGTCCAATTCCGACTAGTACCCCAGCTGCCCCAGCTTTTAACAAATTTAAAGTGACTTCGTAAGTTACGCAATTCCCCAACACCACGGGAATAGGCATTGAACGACAAAATTCTGCTAAATCAAGTGGCACTAAAGACTCTGGTGACAAATGTGCTGTAGAAACCACCGTAGCTTGCACAAAAAATAAATCTGCCCCGGCTTTTGCCACAGCCTCACCATATTTGCTTGCTCCTGCTGGAGTCGCACTCACCGCCGCAATGCCACCTTGTTGTTTAATTTCCTGAATACGTTTTTCAATTAATTCCGGCTTTATTGGTTCGGCATAGAGTTCTTGCATCAGGGCAACGAATTCATCTTTCCCCACAGAAGCAATCCGATCTAATATTGGGTCTGGGTCAGCATAGCGAGTTTGAATCCCCTCTAGGTTGAGGACACCTAATGCTCCTAACTGCGACAAACGTACAGCCATACGAACATCTACTACGCCATCCATCGCACTGGCAATTATCGGGATTTCTCGCTCAATATTGCCAATACTCCATTTAGTATCTGCCAAACTGGGGTCTAGTGTTCTGTTACCCGGGACTAGAGCAATTTCATCTATTCCGTAAGCTCTGCGAGCTGTTTTTCCCCGCCCAAGTTGAATTTCCACGCTTTAACTTTTCTCAAATCTGTTTAAGCTAGGGTATCAAATTGTGGGGAAAGTTGGGGCGTTTTTTTCCCGAATTATATAGGTGTCATTTGTCATTTGTCATTTGTCCTTTGTCCTTTGCCTTTGACTAATAACTAATGACCAATGACCAATGACCAATGACAAAATTGCTTTGATTTACTATTTACTTTTAGCAGCATCGACACCAGTGTAACCAGTTACTAACCAAAGTATGGCTCTAGCCCCATCTCGAATAGATTTTTCAATAGATTCAGGAGGGTTTTCTGAGGGAACTGGCACTGGTTTTAAATAAATACCCCGACTACCCAAAATAATTTCCCCAATGACGCAAGCCCGGCGCATATGAAAGTCTGAAGTAATCAAATAAACACTCTTGATACCGCGAGCTTGCAAATCATCTACCAACGTAGTAAAATTAGTAACTGTATCAACTGCTTCATAATCCAAGTGTAAACGTTTAGGATCGACGCCAGCTTTACTAAACACGCGTTGTGTATAAGTTCGTGGACTACCTCCTGTAATCCAAATTGGTATATTTGGATGCTTACGAACAAATTCTGCCGTAAACTTCTCTCGCTCTAAACGTCTGGTTGAACCACCCAACACTATAACTGCTTGCGGCTGTACAAATTGGTTTTGTACTTCTTTGTATCCCCACCACATCACTAGCGGTAGGACAAAAGCCATAAATTTCAAAGATTTACCTGTAAAGAGTAGCTTATTCAAGGCTCTATAGCTTAATTTACTGAGTCGAAAATTTTCTTTAACTAAAAAACAAAAATAGTAGAGTAGCAACCTCCCCAAATAACCTGCCCAAACTTGATATTTGGGCAAATTTCTTGTCGCAATGCGCTTAATCGCGCTTTGCTTCGAGATATTCCTCTAATTGATGGATTATCCTAACCTTTATCTGCCGATCCATCAAAGGGTTGCAACCACTTTATATATCGATACGCTTGGGTTAAAGGTTAATTCTACAAAATTGTGGGTTTACCAGACGCGATAAATCGGCGTCTCTACAAGTGTTTGTATTGCTATATATACACAGCATATTGCAGCAGGCGTGACGTACAAATAATCGTAGGGGCGCATAGCCATGCGCCCCTAAGAGTGTACTTCATTTATCTAAAATATGCTGTATCTCTTTGCCAGTCCCTTTATGCAACGATCGATTTAGACATTTACTGGCTGTTTATTAGCCTCTGATGTGTAATAAGTGTTGCGATCGCTAATTTCTAACTGCGTGACTGATTCTTGACCTGTAATTAATCTAGCTCCACGATTACGGGTGAAATAGTTCCATGCCCATTGAATTATTACCACTAATTTGTTATCAAATTCAATTAAGAAATAAATGTGAATTAATAGCCAAAACACCCAGGCAAAGAAGCCTTTCAGCTTGAGAAAGCCTAAATCTACCACAGCCAAATTTTGTCCAATCATCGCTAAGCTACCGCGATCGACATAAGCAAAGGCTGGCAAAGTTTTACCTACTAGTCGCTGTTGAATTAGTTCTGCAACATATTCGCCTTCTTGCTTGGCCACAGGTGCAACACCGGGTAGTGGCTTGCCATTTTGATGAGAGAAATTCGCCAAGTCGCCAATTACAAAAATATTTGGATATCCCTTAATACTCAAGTCAGGTTCGACGATAACACGTCCAGCGCGATCGCATTCGGCATCTGTGCGTTCTGTTAGCACTTTTCCCATTGCCGAAGCTTTCACACCTGCTGCCCATAATACCGTCTTTGAGGCAATCTCTTTGACTTCATCCCCTTGTTTGAGGGTAACAATATCATTTTCAATATTGGTTACTAATGTTTTTGTCTGGACAACCACCCCCAAGCGCGTCAAAGATGCTTCGGCTTCTTGTGATAACTCTGGTGCAAAAGGTGGCAGAATCCGATCGAGTCCTTCTAATAGCAAAATCTGAGCTTCTGAGGTGTCGATGTTGCGGAAATCTTCTTTGAGAGTTTGGTTTGCGAGTTCTGCGATCGCTCCCGCCAATTCTACACCAGTGGGGCCACCGCCAACAATCACAAAAGTTAACCAGGCACGGCGTTTTTCTGGGTCGGTTTCTTTTTCCGCTGCTTCAAATGCCGTAAAAATCCGACGACGCATTTCTATAGCATCTTCTACAGTTTTCAACCCAGGGGCGAATTCTTCCCAGTTGTCTTTGCCAAAATAGGAATGCTTCGCACCTGTGGCAACAATCAATGTATCGTAAGGTATTGCTTCGTCACCCACAATCACTTTTTGTGCTTCTGGATCGATATTATTTACCTCTCCCAGCAGCACTTTTGTATTCTTGCTCTTACTGAGTACAGAACGCAACGGTGAGGAAATATCAGCTGGTGATAAAGCACCTGTAGCGACTTGGTACAGGAGGGGTTGAAATAGATGGAAGTTGCGTTTATCGATCAGAGTAACGTTTACTGCTGCCTTGGCGAGTGTTTTTGCTGCATAAAGTCCACCAAAACCACCGCCAACAATAACAACTTGATGGATTGGGTTTTTGTCAAGTGAGTTTACCATAAGAAATATTTCTCTAGATGACGAGTGCTGTAACTATTCTTAACAAATTTGTCTCAAACTTGTCATCAAAAATTTTGTATTGTTTTTTACATTTACAATGATGGGGACTGGTGAATGGGGACTGGGGACACTTCTCTTCTCTACGAGACGCTCCGCGTAGCTTGCTTCCCCGTAGGAGTACGACAAGCTACTTCGACTGCGCTCAGTACAAGTCAGTGCATCGCTGGGGACTGGTGAATGGGGACTGGGAAAGAAATATTTTGTTAGTAAAGTAACTTTCATCTCCTAAAAATACTGAAAATATTTATTGTGTAGATTTATCGGTGATTGATGGCGTATTTATGCAAGTTTAAAAATCAAGGGACTGGAGACTAGAGAAAACTTTCTCAATTCCCAATCCCCAATCCCTAGTTTTTAGCTACTCAATTTGAGGTACAATCATAAGCCTGCCAATTTAATGATGCTTGCTGACAGGAGATGCTTCTATGGCCCGGATGTATTATGACGAAGATGCCAATTTAGACCTTTTGGCTGGAAAAACTATTGCTATCATCGGCTATGGTTCCCAAGGTCATGCCCACGCTCTCAACTTAAAAGATAGTGGTTTGAATGTAATTGTGGGACTATATCCGGGCAGTAAATCAGTTTCCAAAGCCGAAGCAGCTGGGTTAACTGTGAAAAATGTTGCCGATGCGGCTAATGCTGCTGACTTCATTATGATTTTGTTACCTGATGAAGTCCAAAAAACGATTTACAAAAACGAAATTGAACCCAATTTAGAAGAAGGCAATGTGTTAGCCTTTGCCCACGGTTTCAATATTCATTTTGGGCAAGTTGTACCACCAGCGAATGTAGATGTGGTGATGGTGGCACCAAAAGGGCCGGGGCATTTAGTACGGCGGACTTATGAGAATGGGGAAGGCGTACCAGCGCTGTTTGCAGTTTATCAAGATGCTAGTGGTCAGGCACGCGATCGCGCAATGGCATACGCTAGAGGTATCGGTGGTAGCCGCGCCGGTATTCTGGAAACGACTTTCCGCGAAGAAACCGAAACTGATTTATTTGGCGAACAAGCAGTATTGTGCGGTGGTTTGAGTGCTTTAATTAAAGCCGGATTTGAAACTTTGGTAGAAGCTGGTTATCAACCAGAGTTGGCTTATTTTGAATGTCTCCATGAAGTCAAGCTGATTGTTGACTTGGTTGTAGAAGGCGGTTTAGCCAAAATGCGCGACAGCATTTCTAACACAGCTGAATATGGCGATTATACCCGTGGGCCGCGGATTGTCACCGAACAAACCAAAGCTGAAATGCAGAAGATTCTCAGCGAAATTCAATCTGGGCAATTTGCACGAGAATTTGTGTTGGAAAACCAATCTGGTAAACCAGGATTTACCGCCTTACGTCGCAAAGAAGCTGAACACAAAATTGAGGAAGTTGGTAAAGATTTACGCGCCATGTTTAGCTGGTTGAAAAAGGCTTAAACAAAACAATCCGGCTACACTAACCTACAATTATCCTTATAGCTTTTTTCAGATTGATAGACCACGCTTTAGGGGCATAGCATTGCTATGCCCCTAAAATATATATAGTTCAAATAAATGAAAATTGCTCTAACTGAACCGTATTAGGAGATAACCTTGTTTTTCAGCCAATATTTCCTAGAGATTCTCCTCCGCACTGGAGAACATTTAATATTAGTTGTAATTGCAATGGTGGTGGCCATCGCCATCGGCATTCCTTTAGGGATTTTCATCACTCGCCAGCCGAAACTTGCCCAACCTATTATCGGTCTAACTAACGCTATTCAAACTACTCCCAGTTTAGCTATTTTTGGCTTTCTGATTTCTGTACCATTTATCGGAGGAATTGGCAAAGTTCCTGCTATTTTCGCCTTAATTCTCTATGCTTTGCTTCCAGTAATTCGTAACACTTATATTGGCATTAATAGTGTTGAGCCTGCAATTCGAGAGGCAGGACGAGGGATGGGGATGACAGACCGGCAATTGCTGTTTCAAGTAGAAATTCCCCTAGCTTTAGGCGTGATTTTGGCAGGAGTTAGGGTAGCAACAGTTATTTGTGTGGGAATTGCTACTATTGCCGCAGCTATTGGCGGTGGTGGTTTGGGGGTGTTTATTTTTCGAGGGATTTCTACCCTGAATAATCAGCTGATTTTAGCTGGGGCAATACCCGCCGCGTTGATTGCGTTAAGTGCAGATTTTAGCTTGGGATGGTTAGAAAAAAATCTGACACAGCAAAGAGAAAAAAGCATCACAATTAATCGTAAAACTGCTGTTTATTTGGCTATATTAACGTTACTTATTGGAGGATTAATTGGTCTCACCTATTGGCTAACACCACCAACAATTATTATTGGTTCCAAAAATTTCACTGAACAAGTTATTTTAGGAGAATTACTAGCTCAACAAATTGAATTACATACTAAATTAAGGGTTGATAGACGCTTAAATTTAGGTGGAACTTTTATCTGTCATGAAGCTGTCAAAGCAGGGCAAATTGCTGGCTATGTAGAATACACCGGAACTAGTTTTACATCTGTATTGAAACAAAAACCTATTAGTAACTCTCAAGTTGTATATGAAAAAGTTAAACAAGACTACAGCCAAAAATTTCAATTAGAAGTCATGCAGCCTTTGGGATTTAACAACACCTTCGCTATGATTATTCGGGGTGAAGATGCTAAACGGTGGCAGATTAAAACCCTTTCCGAAGCTGCTAAATATACACCTCAAATGCAAGCGGGATTTGGTTATGAATTTTTGGAACGAGAAGATGGTTATCCAGGGTTAGCTAAAACTTATGGCTTAAAGTTTGCCAAAGCTCCCCGACAAATGGAGTTAGGATTGATGTATCAAGCCTTAAAAGACAAGAAAGTAGATTTGATAGCAGCTAATTCTACAGATGGCTTAATTCCTGTTTTGAATTTAGTCATTTTAGAAGATGACAAAAAATACTTTCCACCCTATGAAGCTGTTCCTATATTCAATCAAGCAATTCTGGAAAAATATCCAGATTTACGAGAAGTTATTAATCAATTAGCTGGGCTAATTTCCACTGAAGAAGTGCAAAAAATGAATTATCAAGTTGATAATCAATCTCGTCCCGTTGAAAAAGTTGTCCGCGATTGGCTGAAGTCGAAGAAACTGCTCAATCAAATGGGAATATAACGCTCTCTGAACAGAGGGAGTGGGGGAAGAAAGTGTTAGTTTTATTTGTAGCGGCTGGTTCGGAAAAAGCAGCGATCGCTCCTACTAAAATTAAATCAGTAAAAGCGATCGCTGCTGCAATCATCCTGAATTTTGCCAGAACGCTGAGTTGCAATGTCTTGGGCGTCTCCCCCATGCATAAGCGACTGCCGCACAAAGCATATACCCTTAGTTTTAATTAAAAATCTCAATTCACCCTCCAAAGGGAGCAACGTCATAAATAAATCTTATAAGTATTATTACTTATTTATATAATTTTTGTATTTCCTTGCTCAGGTTCAAAGGATATTGTGGAACTTATATGTCATGAAATCATGATATTTTGGAGTAAGCAAACTTTTTAAGTCAATGAATTTGAATTTTTTACTGATAAAATCCTGATTTCTGGCTGAAACATTCTGTCATCAAATGGGAATTTTAGCTGATAACTCTAATTTAAAATTCCGTTTATTGACAAAATCTGAGTATTTTTTTAGCTAATTTTTTTCAGCAAATTAGCTAAGGCAGTAAATACAGTGAATCTTCTTGTGTTGAGGACTGTTGGTTGTAGTTGCTCTAGAGAATTATGAAAGGTTATTTACCCAAAAGGCGGATTTATTCAACCTATCTAGCCAGGTTTAATTATCAAAATGTTCAGGATAAATGGAAAAACTACTGCTTTAAAATACGTGGAACTAGGCGTTCATTTTGTTTAGATAGACCCCACCACAGACACATCTTTTGGAGTTGGTGCGGTAGTTTTATTGGAATAGCAGCAACGGCTTACCTTTCTGTAAAAACTAATTCTCCTTTGCTGATGGCTCCCTTTGGCGCTACTAGCGTATTAATCTTTGGTATACCTGACAGTCCTTTAGCCCAACCCCGGAATGTAATTGGTGGTAATCTTGTGGCGGCATTAGTTAGCCTGACTATTCTGCATCTTTTCGGTTCAGAACCTTGGGCAATGGGAATGGCAGTAGCTACAGCCATTGGGATGATGCAACTTACTGCAACTTTACACCCTCCTTCAGGAGCAGTTGCATTAGTTGTGATGATGACGAAAGCATCCTGGCAATTTATTTTAACTCCTGCCTTAGAAGGTTCGATAATTTTAGTACTCTGTGCTGTGGTATTCAATAATCTGGCACACGAGAGAACATATCCCAAGTATTGGTTCTAACTGTTGGCATTGCTCCTTTTGCGGTATGAATTAAGATTTTTGATTAAAACTAAAGGTATATAGGACTAGTATTTGATTGCGTGAAAAAACTCAGTACACTTAATCTTCTAGAATCCTATTGCCTTTTGCCTATTGTCTACCTACGCAATTAATTTCATAAATCAAACCGGATTGCTATAGCATTTTTAAATGATTGCTGAAAAAACAACATCCCCAACTTTTTTTTAAAAGTCGGGGATTTGTCATAAATCACAGTGGGTTAGCACAGCTAGCTGCCTCTAATTTTGTCTTGGAATTACCACCACATTGTTCCAGGACTACCTTTAAACGGGCCGACAATATCAGCAGTAATCCATCCGGCATAAAAATCACCAGGTTGAGGTGTTACTAGCTCATCATTTACATAGCAAGCATCCATTACACTGGGCATAAAACCATAGTATTTTTCAAGGGAAATGAAATCAGGGGTAGGGTCAAAATATGCCCAAGCTGCATATTTTAGATACTTATCACCGACGCTGACATCATAATATTGATATGCACCTTTCCATTCACACAAGCCTTTTTTCGGCGTTTCAATTAGATGTTCTAGTTTAATGTCTTCAGGGGGAAAGTAATAGACTGGAGGATGGCTTGTTTCTAAGACTCTTTTACCTTTGTTGGTTTCTGCCAAAACAATACCATTACAAATTATCCGCAGTTGTTTATTAGTATCTTCTAAACGAGCCGGACGCGGATAATCCCAAACTGACTCTTGACCGGGTTGTGGTGGTATTGGATTTGGTCTCATGGTTAATAATCTCCTGTTTTTACCTTGCTATTAAAATACAAAGGTAGTTCGCAGCAATCCAATCCAAATTGTATCGTTTGCTGCGTTATGTTCGGGATTTGTAATCATTAAAAAACCCGGAGTCATCAAAATTCTGTCGGTTATTGGGTAGCGATATGATAATTCCAAATGTAAGGATGTATCTTGATCGCGCTGTTCAATAACATCATTGCTCGTCACTTTCGGAGGCATCCCAAAAACAAAGCTTAATTGACTGCCTAATTTGCCTAAATCTGTTAATGATGCGGTAACAGCCCAACTCCAGATATCTGCATCAGCACCTTTGGAACCATTGAGGTTACTAATATTAGGTGAACCCTCAGCTTGAGCATTAAAGTAGCTAGTCCAACCCCCTAAGATTAATTTGTTGGTCAATTTATATGTAAATTGTAAACCAAAAGCATTGGAGGAAGTCGGTGTATTTCCACCAAATGGTAATTGAGCAAATTGACTACCTTTACCCCCTGTGATATTAATAGTTGCACCAGGTTCCGGAGCGTAGTAATGACCGTAGGTAAAAGCAATCCCGATTTGATCTGATGGAGTATAGGTTACTTGAGTCAAAGCAGTATATTGACCACTAAATAATCCCTGATTGGGAGCGTTCGCAGAACTACTTAAATAACTAATACCTGCGGCTAATGTGTCTGTAAATTGATAGTAAGCTACTGCACCACCACCAAAAGCAAAGGAGTAGATAGGACTTTCTGCACCGAAGGTGGAAATTGAGCTAACAGGATTAAGAGCTGGAAAAATGCGAGTAGGAAAGTCTGCTACTGGGGCAATGGCTATGATGCCGCGATCGCCTATGGGAAATTCATAAAATAGCGAGCTTAATATGACATTATTACCAGTGTTGACTGCACCTACCAAACTAGTCATATTTGTGCCAGTCACATCACTGCCAAAACCATTAATATTCCCTGCTAGAAGTTGAGTTCGTAATCTATCTTTACCTGTAAAACTGGTATCCAAAGTTAAATTTGCTAGTGCTGATAAGCTCGTATTTGCATTTAATTTTTCTGTTGAATTACTACCAGGAGGGGCTGCTTTGTTGTCACCAAAGCCATTAACAACATTCAAGACTACTGCACCCCTTAAAACTGTAGTGGTGCTAAACTGACGCTGTTCGATTAATGCTGCTTTTTTTTCTAAAATGTCTATTTTAGCATTAATATTTTGCAGTTCTCTAGCAAATTCTTCTTGCAGTCTTTGGAAAGTTCCTAAATCTTCTTGACTAGCAAATTTATTGTTCAAACTGGAAATTGAACGTGCAACTTTTAGTAAACAATTGTCTAGAACGGCTGCAAATTCATAACGGGTCATCGCCCGATTACCATTAAAATTGCCCTGACCATCACCACTAATACATTGATATTTTTCTACCAAATTACGTAGCGCTTCATAAGCCCAATGGTCAGGAGTTATATCTTGTAATTGATTGACATTGACAATTTCATCTAATTCCGGAGGAGCGCTACTATATAGTTGTTCGCTTTCAGCTACCGGAGTTTGTGCAATTTCTTGACTTTCTACGGAATCTCTAAAACTCCTTTCCTGCTTTTTGAAAAGCTTTGAATTCTCCCCATTTAAGTTAACAAAAGTTTTTCCGCTTCTCTCTCCTCTTAGAAGAAGGTTAGCAAGGGGTAAAGAAGGCAGCTGGGGGGTTAAATTTTCCACATGACGTGAAAAGCCGCCTGTAGTTTCCGGTCTGGAATCAGAAGTGACTAAGGTTAATTGATTCTCAGATGATAGTTGAAAATCTTTTGTATTATTTAAATCTTCTTCTTTAATAGAATTGGAATTGAAATGTGTTTGGGCTAAAACTGGTAATGAAGTTAGTAAATTACCACTGATAATTACTGAAGTAAGAGTAACGGAAACATCAAATTTTTTCATTATTTTTTTCTAACTCATCCTCACACAAAAAAATGCTCTAAATAAGAGATTTACAGCAGAATTCAGAATTTGCAGGTAAAACAGAGTTTGTACCTGGCTTTAAAGCTAAGTTTGTGTATTTGACTTTTCTTGAAATCTGCTGTATCAATTAAAAAGCTCACACCTATAGGGTGCATCACTAGAAATAATCTATTGATATTCAAAATTGTTGTTTGACTGACACACCCTACAAACCTTGATTGGTATCAATTCAGAATTCTTACCTTTAAAAAGGGCGAAGTTTAACTTCATTATTGACAGCTTCAATTAATTTGGGAGTAATATCATCAGGAACTTTGGTATACCCCAAATCCTCATTAAAACTTTGTCCTTTAGTCAAAATCCATGTCAGCAAATTTTGAGTTTTTTGCAGAATATCTTGGTTGGGATACTTTTTATGCACCAGCAGCCAAGTTAAACTTACCAACGGATAGCCATTTTCTGGATCTTGGATATCTTCTGTTGTGAAATCCTGTTGAAAATTGATATTTGCTAAAGCTTTTTTGGTTTGTTCTAAAGTTGGTTTTATATAGTTACCAGCTTGATTTTCAATGCTGGCGATTGAGAGTTTGTTTGTCAGAGCAACGTTTGTTTGCACATAGCCAATAGCACCATCAATTCTTCGTACTTCTCCGGCAATTTCACTATCTTGACTCAGAGCAGCAAATACCTTAAATCCCCAATCTGGTTTTCTACTAGCTAGGATTTTACCCCCAGTAATTTTCTGCAAATATTTAGTGAGAATAAAGCTAGTACCGGAATTTTCTGAGCCGACTACAACTTGGATTCTTTTATTAGGAAGCCGGGAATTAATTTGTTGCCAGTTGCTAATTTGACCTGTGAATATTTGTGCCAATTGCTCGCGAGATAATTTGACATCACTACTCACTTCTTTGAGGTGATAAACAATAGCTACTGCACCTCCCCCTATTGGCATCATTAACAAGCCATCTTCCGTTTGATTGATTTCAATGGGAGTGGGAATTAAAGTAGTAGCGCCAAAGTCTACAGAGTTTTTCATAAATAGCCGAATACCAGCACCACTGCCAACAGCGCTATATTTAAATTTTTCACCTGTTTCTTTTTCGTATTCTTGGCTATAACGTTCTATCAAAGGTTGAGCAAAAGAATCACCAGATCCTCTGAGTGATTGAGCAAAAGCAGCATTCGTAGTGAAATTAATTGTTGTAGTAGCGACTAATGCGGTGGTAAAAATTTGTTGATACTTACTGATTTTCAACTTGATCACGAGTATTTTTTTTCAAAAAAGGCATCAATTTGAGAATTTAGATTTGGCAGTTTTCCAATCTAAATTCTCTAAGACATTTTCTAGGAGATATTAATTTTTTTGCGGTAAATCATCACTTTATTACCATCAGGAGCAACCTCTAACCAAAAATCCTGAATGACAAATTGATAATAAAATTCTCCCAGACGGGTACTCCGCCAAATACTGACTAATTGGTCATTTGGCGCCCATCGTTTGAAAGCTTTCACAGCAATTTCCGGAACTCCACTCGAGTCTATTTGCTCATCAACTTGCGTAATAGTCCCATTGGGAGTAACTTGTGCTTCAACTTCAAAGCCTTGTTGGTTTTTTCCTCTGACTATGTATATTAATGAACCATCTGACTTCATTTCGATTCTGGCTTGGTTGAATTGAGCATTTGTCACTGTTTTGGCAGCAGACATAGCCGGTGTTGGTACTTCTTCTAGGGGAATTTTTCGTACTATTCCCCCTAAATTTTGGGCTAGTAATATGTTTTGTTTCTCAGTTGAAGATTGAGCCTGAGCATTACAGGGATAAATGGAGGATGTAAAAACCGCTATGCCTGTAACTATTAGTATTCTGCACAAATTATTTGTGTAAAAAATCATGTTGGTGTTAATGCTTGATATTTTGAACAATTCTAAAACCTGCGTGTTGATAAAAATTGGGACGGAACCAATTGCGATAATATTTTAAAGCTTCTGTACCGTTAGTTATCCAACAACCTCCTAACATCATATAATGTTTTGTGTCAAAAAATATAGCAGAATTTTCTTCATAGAGAAAATGAGGTTTATATCCGGAAAGTGGATTTAAATTATCGCTCAACCATTCCCAAACATTACCCCGTAAATCGTACAATCCAGACTTACTTTTGCCTCTTTCTAACATCCCCACAGGACTAGGTGAGCCAAGTTTTAAATTTAGATTGTAATTATCTACATTTTCTGACAAACTATTACCGTAAGTTGCTAAATGGTATTCTGATTCACTCATTAAGCGAGTATCTTTTCCCTGCCAACGACAATAAGCCATTGCTTCATAGTGGTTGACTTCCACTGGCCAATCTAACGGCAATTCCATTTCATCAAACATGGCTCGATATTTGTAATTCCCATTTTCAGGTAGCCAAAATTTGGGATGTTTGATGTTATTTTGAGTTTTCCAAGGCCAAGATTCTTTATCCCAATAGTCTTGATTTTCGTAACCACCAGTCTTGACAAAATAAAGAAAATCAGTATTGGTAATCAGATATTTACTGGCGAAAAAGGATTGAACTTCCACAGTGCGATCGCCATAATCAATATCCCATCCATAAGTCGGATCGTCAAAGGCTTTGCCGAGTTTTACTACCCCACCAGGAACTTCAATCATTTCATTCTCAGGAGTGTAACCATTAAAAGGAGCATATTTCCAGTTTGGGGGACGTTTGACTTTTTCAATTGGTAGCTGGCGAATTAACATCGAAGAAGTTTCAATGTGAATACGCTGGTGTTCAATTCCCATCATTAATCCCCAAAGGGAATGATGGGGATGAATTGGCAGAGTAATTGGGGCTGTTTTAATTACTTCGGAAATTAGAGAATATGCTTGTTGTCGATACTCCCAAGTCTGGGAAAGTTGTGGCCAATTCAAATGAGCGATCGCTTCATTCAATTCCTCTGGTTTTCCTGGATCGACTCCAATTTCAAACAAAATTTCATAGTCGGGATTCAGGCCTTTTTCAAGTAATCCAACGCGAATTAATTTATTGATGTAAAAAACAGCCGAATGTCCCAGATAAAAAATGAGAGGATTTCTCAAAGGATCGGGATTGATATAGAATGTATCTTCCCCAACCAGACTTTGCATCAGAGTATCTTCTAGTTGCCAAGCATTCTCAAAGTAATCGAGGATCGTTTGAGAATTACAACTATCAAGTTTTGGAGGTTTAGCAGATTGCAGAGTAATCATGGGTTCAGACAATTTTAGATTCTATATTTTATATTTTAAATTTTGGATTGATTTCACGGATTCATCCAGTAACTTGTACTATCGATGAATCATTGGTCAGTTAATTGATTTTTTTAATTATTGGGCGCTGGGAGACTTTTTTTAAATTTTTCTGGGCTGGTTTCTAATTTCACGTAGAGGAAATCAATTTCTTCCTGTTCCAGTAATTCTAATA
This sequence comes from Nostoc sp. CCY 9925, assembly GCF_963920935.1. Lineage (NCBI taxonomy): Bacteria > Bacillati > Cyanobacteriota > Cyanophyceae > Nostocales > Nostocaceae > Nostoc > Nostoc sp. CCY 9925. Next base: position 240,637 of record NZ_CAWUDO010000002.1, read on the forward strand.
TTGCTAGATTTAAGTTTGTCTCAGCCTCAAAGTAGAGATTATCATCATTCACAAATGCCATAAGTTCAATGACACGGGCATTTTCTTCAAGTTTTTTAAACCGCACTGTACATGATGGAGAAAAGCCGGGAATAGATTTTGGTATTTCCTGAATAGCAGCACAAATTCTGGCTGTTTCCCGTGCTGAAATTCCATCAATTTTCAGAATTACATTAAGTCCCCACTTTAATTCTTTGCCAGGATTTTGTGACCAATTTTCCACGATTCCAGTAATCATTCGAGAATTGGGCATTTTGATGATCGAACCCCACTTTGTTAGATGTAGGGTTGTGGTTCTGAATCCAATATTTAATATCTGTACAAAGCCATCTACTCCTGATATTCCCACCCAGTCGCCTTCTCGATAGAGATTATCGGAGTAGATAATCAATGTACAAAACCAGTCATAAACAATATCTTTTAACAGCAAACCTAACGTAATACCAGCACCACCTAATAACCCAACCAATGCAGCTGCTGATTGTCCTAAAAATATTTCACTGACTTTAATTGCCAGGACAATAATTGCTACTGCTTGAAAAATCTTTGGCATCAATGGTCGGAGTAACTCATCAAGCTCAGTCTCGGTGTGCAGCAGGACATTAGCAATTATCTGCCCAAAGATGGAAGAAGCTCGGTACACAACATAGGCAACAATAAAAATGACTGTAAAGTTGAGCGTCTTTCCTATTGCTTCATTCAACTGAGGCCCCAAGTTATCTGCCAAAATGATTTTTGATACCCATATTCCGCCAATGAAAATTAGCCAGCCTAAGGAAGGTTTGAGAACTGCAACCAATTCATCATCAAGTGTACTTTTAGTTTTGCTAGTAAAACGCTCAATGCTTTTAATGATCACAGCAATAAACAACCGTCTCAACACCTGTGTCAGCGTCAAAATAACGATCACAGCTACAATTTTACTGACGGGGACGCCAGAATAATTGATATTTTTTAGCGCGTTCCAAACTACTTCCATAGATTGATGAAAGATGAACTAAGAAGGTGGTTGAGTATTTGATAAAGAAAAATTCAACAGATAAGTTCGAGCTAAGGCTTCTAAGAGGTTGTTTTTAAAGTCCTCTTGTTGGTAGCCAAGGTTTTTATATCCCCTTAAATTTTCATTTTGAAGAGGAGCCAGTTCCAAAGATATCTCTTGAAATTAAACTTTGACAAAGCAAGATTTAAGCTTGACAAAGAATTAATCCAAACCACTGCTTGGGATCTGTCCAAATTTTCAAGGTTTTCAGTCCATGTATCTCCAATTGTTTTTGTGTATTTACTAAATCAAACTTGCGTGAAATTTCCGTGAGAATGCTTTCTCCATCTGCAAAGCAAACTTCTAAATCTAACGCTTTTAGAAATACCCGATGACTCTTTTGGCAATGCAGATACATCTCAATTTGAGCATCAGCTTGATTATAAATAGCTTGATGAGTGAATAAATTGAGGTCAAAATTGCCTTGAAAACGCCAATTTAAATGAGACAGCATATTCAAGTTAAAAGCAGCCGTTACTCCCTGACTGTCGTTATAAGCTGGCTCTAAAATTTCCTTGGGTTTTTGTAAATCAATGCCCAAAAGAAAGTAATCTCCTGCTTGTAAAGTTTTAGCAATTTGTCCTAAAAACTTATCGCATTCTTGGGGGTTAAAATTCCCCAGAGAACTGCCTAAGAAAAAAATCATCCGTGATGCTGCAAAAGTTGATTCTAGTTTTGCTAAGGCTTGTTCGTAAGTTCCAATTAAACCCTCTATAAAAAAAGCTGGGTATTTTTGTTGCAGCTTTAGTACGCTAGATTGAACAATTCCCCGACTAACATCAATGGGTATATATCTACAGTAACTGGCAAGTCTTTGGTAAGCATCTAACAAAAATAGAGTTTTTGTGGAACTACCACTGCCTAATTCTACGAGTTCACAAGCACCTGTTATCTGGGCGATTTCATCGGCATATTGCTGCAAAATCCATGCTTCTGTTCGCGTTGGGTAATATTCTGGTAATTCACATATTTGTTCAAATAATTCTGATCCGCGATCATCGTAAAAATATTTTGGGGGTATAATTTTCGGCGTTCGAGTTAATCCTTGAATGACATCTTGTCCATCGTTAGACAGAGCTTGATAATGGTCATTCAAAATTTTTAGAGATTTTGTTAACATTATGTGAAGGTGTAGATTTTTGGATTTAATTCTTCAATATTACAGATTTAAAATTTAATAGCAAGCATGATTTTTAAATAAATTAATAATTTATTTAATGTACTAAAAACCAATCGATTTACTGTAGTAACTCTCACATTTGAGTAATTGAATAACTGAACGATCAGTTAATAATGCTCTTTTAACGTGAGTTCGATGAACCTCTTCCCAACCCCTTTCAGAGACGGAGAGGGGCTTTAATATCTTGAGTTGGGCACGATAAATTAGGTTTTTAAGCCTCTCCCCGAAGCGGGGAGAGGTTTGGAGAGGGGTTATTTGGAATCTGTCGAACTCACGTTTTTTTATTACTCTGTTTAGAGAAAATTATCATCCTTCGCAAGCATTAGTTTTAGGTGAAAGAGGTTATTTCATCATAATCCTATCAAATAAAGTCGAAAAAATTTTTAATCTTTAAAAGTAGACTCCAATTTTTATTTAGCCAGAGTGATTGAAAAACTATAGTGATTAAAAAACGATAAGTCAGTGGGTGAGAATAAACAGAACTATATTATTAAAGCTAAGTGCAATCACAAATTATAAATAATAACTTTTACTAGTTAGCTTTATTTGTGCCGTTTGATTTACAGTTAAGTTAAAAAAATTGTATGTTGGGTTGCGATCGCCAAACCAAACTACTTTTTTTGGTTTCAATGATATGGCTAGAATATGTTGAATTACAAGTAGCATTAAACTACAAAACTTCTGTTAAGTAGCTAGGCATAATTAAACATTTTATAAAATCCTAGTTGATAGTGAGCGATTCATCGCTGATTCAGGATTATCAGGCCTAAAGTCCTGACTACAAACTTTAAATTTCTCGTAGATCAAAGGGTTTAAGACGCCTTTGTTACAAAGTTCTGAGTTAAGGCTTCCTTAGCTCAGACTTTGCGCTACGTCTATACGTATTCCCAGTTTCAGTCGGGCGAAGAGTCCCCTTCTGAAAATGTCTTTAATTTTGAATTTTAAATTTTAAATTGTTAATTGCGCTTAGCTACTTCGTATCTGCGATCAATTTTGTCTAAATTAATTTAGAGAAGCATACGGCGATGCCTTCACAGTAGGCATCGCGGATTTTAGATTCGAGCGATCTAAAATCCCAAATCGATTTAACGATTTAGCGCCGCAGCTTCCCTTGCTGCTGCTGCTTGATCTGGGTGGATACCCAAGCGTGTAAGATTAATCCGACCTTTGTTATCAATTTCGCGCACTTTGATAATCACTTCATCGCCTACTGCGACTTCATCCTCAACTTTGCCAACGCGGTAGTCAGCTAGTTGAGAAATGTGAATCATGCCTTCTTTTCCAGGCAGAAATTCGACAAATGCACCTATTGGTATAATTCGGGTTACGCGCCCTACGTAGACATCCCCTTCGTGCAGCTTGCGGGTCATGCCTTGAATGATACTGCGTGCTTTCTTCGCCTTGCTTTCATCCACAGCGGAAATTGTCACAGTGCCATCGTCTTCGATGTCAATTTTTGCACCAGTTTCCTCTGTGATGCCCTTAATAGTCTTGCCTCCGGGACCAATGACCAGACCAATCATGTCTGAATCAATCTTGATCGTTAACAGACGTGGGGCATAGGGTGAAGTTTCTGTGCGCGATTCACTAATGCAAGCGAGCATTTTTTCCAGAATGTGCAACCGGGCTGATTTGGCTTGGTGGACGGCTTGGGCAATCACGTCTAAAGACAGACCGGAGATTTTCATATCCATTTGCAAGGCGGTAATTCCGGTATCCGTCCCAGCAACTTTAAAGTCCATGTCGCCCAAAAAGTCTTCAATGCCCTGAATGTCAGTCAGGACACGCACTTCATCTCCTTCCTTAATCAAACCCATTGCTGCACCACTGACGGGTTTGAGAATTGGCACACCAGCATCCATCAAGGCGAGGGTGGAACCGCACACAGAACCCATTGATGTGGAACCATTGGAAGACAGTACTTCCGATACGACGCGAATTACGTAAGGGAATTGTTCTTTTGTTGGTAGCACAGGCAACAGCGATCGCTCTGCTAAGGCACCGTGACCGATTTCCCGTCTTCCCGGCGCACGTAGAGGCTTGGTTTCCCCGACTGAGAACGGCGGGAAGTTGTAATGGTGGATGTAGCGTTTGGATTGGTCTGTTTGCAAATCGTCGTTGAGGTTTTGGGCGTCTCCTGGCGTACCAAGGGTACAAGCGGTTAATACCTGAGTTAACCCCCGATTAAATAAACCACTGCCGTGGACTCGTTTTGGTAACAGGTCAACTTGACAAGAAACCGGACGTACTTCATCGAGTTTGCGACCATCAACGCGGACGTTATCTTCGACAATTTGACGGCGCATGAAGTATTTGGTAATGTCCTTAAATGTATTACCAAGTGCCTTACTATTTGCAGTTGCCGCAACTCGAATTGGGTCTTCTTCTGGTAGTTCGGCGATCGCAGTTGCAATTTTTTCCTTGACGACATCTAAAGCGGCATCACGTTCGGGTTTACCCAAATCAAATTGCGCCAAAATTTTCTTAATTTCGTCATTAGCGCGATCGCGGATATAATTTTCCAGTGTCGCATCTACTTCTGGTGCTGCTTCTTGCACTAGTTGTAAGCCGAGTTCTGCAACTAAATCTTCCTGGGCTTTGATTAAGTCCCGCACCGCTTCATAACCAAAGTCAATTGCCTCGATAATATCTCGCTCTGGCAATTGATTGGCTCCCGCCTCGACCATAATCACACCGTGCGGTGAACCTGCTACTATCAGATCCAAATCTCCAGCTTCAATTTCTGCATAGGTAGGATTAATGATGAAATCATCTCCTACTAAACCAACCCGGACGGCTGCCATTGGCCCGTTAAAAGGAATTTGAGCAATCAGGGTGGCAATTGAAGCACCTGTAACTGCTAGCACATCGGGTGGCACTAACTCGTCCATCGATAGTGTTAAAGCTACAATTTGTAGGTCATCGCGCAACCATGAAGGAAACAGAGGACGCAGAGGACGATCTATCAGACGGCTGGTAAGAATTGTTTTTTCTGGTGGGCGACCTTCGCGCCGCATAATTCCTCCGGGAATTCTACCAGCGGCATATAGCCTTTCTTCGTAATCTACTGTGAGGGGAAGAAAATCAATGCCTTCTCTGGCTTGCGATCGCGTAGCCGTCACCAAAACAGCTGTATCCCCTGATTCTATCAAAACCGACCCACCAGCCTGGGGAGCTAGTAGGCCTACTTTCAGTCGAATATCCCGTCCATCGAAGGATATTGACTTATCAACTTCAGCCATTCAGTTTTTTTTCCTTCTCTTTCGCTATTCTCTTTCTGTGGCAATCCTAACATTTATGCACTATGGCTGACTTCTGGTACATACAAAGTTAACTGTTGATTGATGACTGTTAACCCTCGATAGTCATCAGTCAACACTTAACGAGATCGATTGGTATCTTTCAAGGCAAAGTGCGATACAAGATCAGCGCCTCTACCACTTGCCCATTTTCTAGCTTCGCCGCACGGGGAATCCGCCCAACGATCTCAAATCCTAACGACTGCCAAAGTGTAATTGAAGCTATATTAGTTTCAAAGACCAAATTGAACATGACTGCCTCGTAGCCCAGGTTTGCTGCTATCAAGAGCATCGCCTCTCCCATGAACCTTCCTATACCCTGACCCCGCAATCTAGGTTGTACAATAAAACCAGCATTGCAAATATGGCTACACCGACCGGGAAAGTTTGGCTTTAAATAAAATGCCCCCAATATTTCTTTGGGTTTTTGTGTAGCATCCACAGTTGATGCCCTGACTACAAAGGCATCCTTGCTTAACCAGTAACTGGAAAATTCTGTTTGAGATAGAGGTTGCTTTTGAGGATAAGTTTTACCTTCAACAATTACACTATTTAATAATGCTCTCACAGTCTCCTCCTCTTGAGGATGCATATAATCTATTTCGACTTGGATGCCATTTTTTAAAACTCGAAAAATAGGAAAATCCATTAATAATGTCTCAATTTAATAGTGATTTATTAGTCTATAATTGTAATGCAATATATAACTAATTAATGATTGTTGTGGTAAAAATGTAGCAAGTAAAATCCTGGTAATTGGATTATTTAATCTTACGATAATTTGAGTAGTTAGAAATGGCGATTTTACACGGTAATTGGTTAGTAAAAAATCAAAATGGTTGTTTATTTATTTGGGGAGAAACTTGGCGATCGCCGCGAGTAAATTTGGCTTCGAGTGAATCTGAAGAAATACCATTACATCCATTGGCAATGACATCGGTTGAGTTAAACGAGTGGTTGCGTTCCCAAAATATGTCAATTGCCAAGTTTACCCAACAACCCCAAGTTGCTGTAGCCAGCACTGGGCGGACACGCAAAGCAGCTAGTAATACTGAGATTGCTTTGCCAACCCACTCCCAAATCATTGCCCTACCAACTTATATACCAGAAAGCACTGGTAAAGAAACAGCAGGAATTTTCCCCGTCCATTCTGCCAGTTTCGGCTTAGAAACAGACTCACCACAATATCTACAGCCGTGGCGAGTTGAAGGTTTTTGTCTCAACCCCACCCAAGCGATAAAATTTCTGGCTGCTGTTCCCTTAAATGCCACTAAAGGGGAAGATGCCTTTTTAGGTGGAGATTTACGCTTTTGGTCACAGGTTGCCCGTTGGAGTCTCGATTTAATCTCTCGGTGTAAGTTTTTACCAACCATTAAACGACAATCCGATGGTTCTACAGTTGCTAAGTGGCAAGTACTCTTAGACAGTGCTGTAGACGGCACGCGCCTAGAAAGATTTTCTGCCAAGATGCCGTTGGTTTGTCGCACATATCAGGAGGGAGATAGGGAGAATAACCAATGCCCAATGACGCCACTTGCTTCAAGTCGGCAAAGCCGCCCAACGCAGTGGCTCCCCAATGCCCCATGCCCCATATATGTAGACTTCCCTACAGAACCCCAAGAATTGTTGCTGGGATTTCTTAACAGTACGATCAATACCCAAGTGCGAGAGATGGTGGGTTTACAATCGCCGATGGAAGGCAAAGCGATTGTGTCCTTACCAGCTGCGGTGCGAGAGTGGTTGCCAGCTTTAACTAATGCATCTAGTACAGTCAATGCAGATGCAATTGAAGTCGAACGACTAGAAGCGGCACTTAAGGCATGGACTATGCCGCTACAATATCAGCTAACTCTGAAAACTCTGTTTCGCACTTGTTTTCAACTGCGTTCTCCGGAGTCTGGCGAAGCAGATTGGACATTGGCGTATTTCTTGCAAGCAGCTGACAATCCAGAGTTTTTAGTGGATGCGGCAACAATTTGGCACAATCCAGTTAAACGATTGGTATATGAAAATCGCACAATTGACCAACCGCAAGAAACATTTTTGCGGGGTTTGGGGCTAGCTTCCCGATTGTATCCAGTCCTTGCACCGAGTTTAGAAACAGAATATCCCCAATCTTTTCGTCTCAGCCCCATCCAAGCATACGAGTTTATCAAGTCTGTGGCTTGGAGGTTTGAAGATAGCGGTTTGGGAGTAATTTTACCTCCCAGTTTGACGAACCGTGAAGGATGGGCAAACCGTTTGGGTTTAAAAATTACTGCCGAAACTCCAAAGACAAAGCAAGGCCGTTTGGGGTTGCAGAGTTTGTTAAATTTCCAATGGCAATTGGCAATTGGTGGACAGATAATTTCCAAAGCTGAATTTGATAAACTTGTGGCTTTAAATAGCCCCTTGGTAGAAATTAATGGCGAGTGGGTGGAGTTGCGACCCCAAGATATCAAAACAGCCCAAACCTTTTTCGCTTCCCGCAAAGACCAAATGGCGCTTTCTTTGGAAGATGCTTTGCGTCTGAGTACAGGAGATACCCAGGTAATTGAAAAATTACCGGTGGTTAGCTTTGAAGCCTCTGGCGCATTGCAAGAGTTGATTGGGGCGCTAACCAATAATCAGGCCATTGAACCTTTGCCCACACCAGCCAGCTTTCAAGGACAGTTGCGACCTTATCAAGAACGCGGTGCTGCTTGGCTGTCCTTCTTGGAACGTTGGGGTTTGGGTGCGTGTCTGGCTGACGATATGGGATTGGGAAAAACGGTGCAGTTCATCGCTTTTCTTCTACATCTCAAAGAACAAGATGCACTAGAAAATCCAACACTGTTAGTTTGTCCAACTTCGGTTTTAGGCAACTGGGAAAGAGAAGTCAAGAAATTTGCACCAAGCCTGAAAGTTTTGGAATATCACGGCGATAAACGTCCTAAAGGAAAGGCGTTTGTAGAAGCAACAAAAAAACATGATTTAGTCATTACTAGTTACTCGCTGATTCATCGAGATATTAAATTATTAGAGAGCGTTCCTTGGCAGATAATTGTTTTAGATGAAGCCCAAAATGTCAAAAATTCAGAGGCGAAGCAATCAAAAGCAGTGCGGCAATTAGCGGCGACATTTCGGATTGCATTGACGGGTACACCAGTAGAAAATAGACTGCAAGAATTGTGGTCAATTTTGGATTTTCTCAATCCCGGATATTTGGGCAATCGGCAATTTTTCCAGCGGCGATTTGCTATGCCAATTGAAAAGTATGGGGATACCGCTTCTTTGAGTCAATTACGTTCATTGGTTCAGCCATTTATACTGCGGCGATTAAAAAGCGATCGCGAAATTATTCAAGACTTGCCAGATAAGCAAGAAATGACGGTATTTTGTGGTTTGACTGCCGACCAAGCTGCACTTTATCAACAAGTAGTAGAAGCATCTTTAGCAGAGATTGAATCTGCTGAAGGATTGCAACGTCGGGGAATGATTTTAGCTTTACTAATCAAACTCAAACAAGTCTGCAATCATCCAGCACAATATTTGAAACAAGCCACATTAGAACAACATCATTCAGCCAAACTACTGCGTCTAGAAGAAATGTTAGAAGAAGTTTTAGCAGAAGGCGATCGGTCTTTAATCTTTACTCAATTTGCTGAGTGGGGTAAGTTGCTGAAACCTCATTTAGAAAAACATCTAGGACGAGAAATATTCTTTTTATATGGTAGCACCACTAAAAAACAACGCGAGGAAATGATAGACCGTTTCCAACACGATCCCCAAGGGCCACCGATTATGATTCTTTCTCTAAAAGCAGGTGGTGTAGGATTGAATTTAACACGAGCAAATCACGTATTTCATTTTGATAGATGGTGGAATCCGGCAGTAGAAAATCAAGCGACAGACAGAGTATTTCGGATTGGTCAAACCCGCAATGTGCAAGTACATAAATTTGTCTGCACTGGCACTTTAGAAGAGAAAATTCACGACATGATTGAAAGTAAAAAGCAACTAGCCGAACAAGTTGTAGGTGCAGGTGAAGAATGGTTGACTGAACTAGATACAGACCAACTTCGCAACTTACTAATTCTTGACCGCAATGCAGTAATTGACGAGGATGCAGAATAAGTTCGTAATCAACTAAAAAGTAGAAACTAGAAAGTCAAAACCAATCCCCAGTCCCTTTTACTTTGAGCGAAGTAACCATGACCAATTATACCCTTCAGGCAAGTCGAGAATGGTGGTCACAACAATGGCTAGATTTACTAGATTCCTATCGCTTTAAAAAGCGTTTGGAACGTGCTAGAAATTATGCACGCCAAGGAAATGTTTTAAGTATTGATTTTCAAGGTGCAAAAGTATTGGCTAGGGTACAAGGTAGTGAAGTAGAACCTTATAAAGTTTCCCTTTCCCTTGAACCTTTTAGCGATGAACAATGGGGTTATGTCATTGAAACTATGTCACAAAAAGCAATTTTCGCTGCCAAATTATTGGCGGGGGAAATGCCACAAAACATAGCAGAAGTTTTCACAGCTAATGGTCTTTCTTTATTTCCTTTTACCCTTGCCGATGTCCACAGTAAATGCTCTTGTCCTGATAAAGCCAATCCCTGTAAACACATTGGTGCGGTATACTATCAGTTAGGCGATCGCTTTAGTGAAGACCCCTTTGTGCTATTTCAATTACGTGGACGCACTAAAGAGCAAATTATCAGCGATTTACGGCAGCTACGTAGTGGCAAGATAGAAGCCAACACCTCAGAAACATCTGATGTTGAACAATCAATTACTCATAACAAATATTCGGTAAAAATAGACTCTTTCTGGCAATATAATGAGCCACTAGAGTCATCCTTGGTAGTAATTGCACCCTCCAGTAGCGAGACAATATTAGATGTTTTGGGAGTAATTCCTCTAGCGAAAGAAGAGGAAAATTTAGTAAATTCAACTTCCACCGAGGTGGTAATGAAATATTTGAATACAGTTTACACAGATGTCAGCCAGAAAGCTGTTTTAGCAGCAATGAATGTGGGAGGAAGCTGACTCGATTTTATTGTCCAAACTCAAGCCTAGCTTGTTCTACCAAATCACCCGTCACAACCTCTTGCTGAGCTTGACGAGCCAAGGCTTCAATTCGAGCTTTCGCCTGAGGACGAACAAAGAAGGGAATATTTTGCAATTTTTCTTTAGCTTCAGATGTCCAGCGCAAAGCATCGATAAAATTCGATTCGCTCATAGTATTAATTACCTCGGTAGATTACTTTAGACCAATACAGTTCAGTTAAGCATTTTTTCCTTCTCTCTGTGTCCTCTGTCTTGGAAAGTTCTGAGCGGAGGTTTCCTCCGCTCAGACTTTCCGCTGCGCCTCTGCGGTTCGTTAAAAAACTGACTTTTACAAAGAATTTTAGCCTTAACTGAACTGTATTGTACTTTAGACTACAATCAATCTTGTTTCTTCCTTTACGCATGTGTGAGGTAAAAATAATGTATTTTATTTACCTCAGCTGTAAATACTATTTTTATAAAAAAAACTCTTGCTTTGATGCAAGAGTCTGTAAACTATTTGATTGTCAGTGATGAAAGAAACTTTGTAACCTAGTCGAGGAAGTCCATCGACATTACTGGTTCATTATCACGGTTAATACCTTTTTCAAAACCACCAGCAGCTGCACGAGCGCGACCAGCGTGCCACAAGTGACCAACTAGGAAGAAGAATCCTAGTACGAAGTGTGAACATGCCAACCAAGCGCGAGGAGACACATAGTTGAAGGAGTTGATTTCGGTAGCAACACCACCCACAGAGTTCAGAGAACCCAGAGGAGCGTGGGTCATGTATTCAGCAGCACGACGAGCTTGCCAGGGCTGAATATCATTCTTGATTTTGTCCAGGTCTAGACCGTTGGGACCACGCAGAGGCTCCAACCAAGGACCACGGAAATCCCAAAAGCGCATGGTTTCACCACCGAAGATGATTTCACCGGTTGGAGAGCGCATCAGGTATTTACCCAAACCTGTGGGACCTTGTGCAGAACCGACGTTAGCACCCAAGCGTTGGTCACGAATCAAGAAGGTCATGGCTTGAGCTTGAGAAGCTTCAGGACCAGTAGGACCATAAAATTCGCTGGGGTAAACAGTGTTGTTGTACCAAACCATCAGGGAGGCAATAAAGCCCATCAGGGAGAGGGCACCTAAGCTGTAAGACAGGTAAGCTTCACCAGACCAGATAGATGCACGACGTGACCAAGCAAAAGGCTTGGTAAGAATGTGGAAAATACCACCAGCAATACAGATAAAGGCAATCCAGATGTGACCGCCGATGACATCTTCCAAGTTATCGACGCTGACAATCCAGCCTTCGCCACCGAAGGGAGATTTGATCAGATAACCGAAGATAACCGCTGGATTAAGTGTGGGATTAGTAATAATCCGAACATCACCACCGCCTGGTGCCCAGGTATCATAGATACCACCAAAGAACATTGCCTTCAGCACCAACAACAAGGCACCGCATCCCAAAATAATCAGGTGGAACCCGATGATGTTGGTCATCTTGTTCTTGTCTTTCCAGTCGTAACCAAAGAATGAAGAGTATTCTTCTAAGGTTTCTGGACCACGGACGGCATGATAAATACCGCCAAAGCCAAGGACTGCTGAGGAAATCAGGTGGAGTACACCAACAACAAAGTAGGGGAAGGTGTCAATGACTTCGCCGCCAGGACCAACACCCCAGCCCAAAGTGGCAAGGTGAGGCAGAAGGATCAATCCTTGCTCATACATGGGCTTTTCAGGAATGAAGTGAGCGACTTCAAACAAAGTCATTGCTCCAGCCCAGAATACAATCAAACCAGCGTGAGCAACGTGAGCGCCCAGCAGTTTGCCAGATAAGTTGATTAAACGGGCGTTACCAGACCACCAGGCAAACCCGGTAGATTCTTGGTCGCGTCCAGCGCCGCCTAAAGCATTTGGTCTATTAGAGAGCGTTACCACGTGGTAATACCTCCTCAGGGAATACAAATTGTTCGTGGATTTGATCTTGAGGAGCCATCCAAGCGCGGA